>JANREF010000175.1 GCA_030726195.1 Burkholderiaceae bacterium
AACTGAAGTCGGTGCCCTCAGTGCGCGCTCAACACGCCAAAGCGGCTGGCCGATTGGCGTCTGAAGTCACTGGGCGTTGTGCCCTTGGCGTCAAGAAAGCGGCGGTTGAAATTGGCCACGTTGTTGAAGCCCACTTCGTAGCAAATATCCGTGACCAGTTTGTCCGACTCCATGAGCAGCTGGCAAGCGCGGTTGATGCGAATGCGGTTCACAAAGTCTGTGTAGTTGTTGCCGGTGGCTTTGCGGAAAAACCGTGAAAAGCGGCTCTCAGCCATGCCCATTTGCTCTGCGGCATCGCTCATGGACAAGGGTTCTGCCAAGTTGTCGGTGATGCGGTTGACCACCTTGTTGATGAGGTCGATGTTGACCTCATCATGCACCGCACCTTGGAGCTGTACGTTGGACAGCAGCCGGTAGTCAGAGCATGCGACCAGGTCGCTCATGAATTCAAAAAATGCAGCCATGCGCGCCAAACCCTTGCTGGCTTTGACGCGTCTCCAGTGTTCAATGGCCGTGTCACCCATGCCAAAAAACTCTATGCCATGTTTGGCGCGCTCCAGCAGTGGTAGGACTTCGGCCAACTCGGGCAGTTGGGCTGCCGCGGCAACGATGGGGTCGTGTTCAAACTGAATCACATAGTCGCGCGAGGCCACACCGTCTTGCGGCAGGTCTAGCGAAATCCAGTTGTGTGGCAGGCGCGGGCCGCACAGTACCAAATGGCCAGGTTGGAAGGGGCCAATCCAGTCGCCAATGAACGCTTTGCCCGATGTGGCGCTGATGAGGTGCAGCTCGTACTCATCATGAAAGTGCCAGCGTGCCAATGGTGTGGGGAAACCATGCGCCAAGCAGCGCACCATACCCGTGTCTTCAGGCGCCTCATAACCCAGCTTGGGTGAGCGCGAGAACATGTGCTCCAACTCAGGCTTGACTTGGCGTGGCACGGTGCGTTGTTTGTTGGGCATGGTGTAGTGCAAAAAATAGCTTAGCCGTAGACGCTTAATATTAGTGCAGCAGCAGCTTGCTTGCAGGGCGTGGTGTGATCAGCTCATCACACTGCCGCCGTCCACGTTGAGTGTTTGGGCGGTCACGTAGTTGGCTGCGTCGCTGGCCAAAAACAGCGCAGGCCCAGCTATATCGCTGGGGGCACCCATGTAGCCCAGCGGCACGGCCAAACCCACTTGTTTCTTTTTCTCACCGAGTGCGAGGTGCTCATAGCGCGCAAACAAACTGTCAACGTGTGCCCACATGGGTGTGTCTATGACGCCTGGTGCAATGGCGTTGACCCGAATGTGGTGGGGCGCCATGGCCAAGGCTGCAGATTGCGTGTAACTGATGACGGCCGCTTTAGAGGCGCAGTAGTGCGATACCAAGGCTTCACCGCGCCTGCCGGCCTGGGAGGCCATGTTGATGATGGAGCCCTTGGTGCCTACATCCACCATGTGTTTGAGCACGGCTTGCATCATAAAAAAAGCGCCTTTCACGTTGACGCTGAACAGCTTGTCGTACATGGCTTCGTCGGAATCCAGCAGCGGCGCCATATCAAACACAGCGGCGTTGTTGAACAGCACATGAATGTTGCCAAATGTCTGAGTGGCCGCGCTCACGATGGCGGCAATGTCTTGCGCCTGTGTCACGTCGCCGCGCACGTATTGCAGCTGGTCGGGGTAGGTGTGCAGCAAGGCGGCACACGCCGGTGGCATGTGCGCAGCCATGTCTACAACTGTGCAGTGCGCCCCGGCTGCTAGGTAGGCTTGCGCCACCGCCAGACCAATGCCGCCGCCTGCGCCGGTTAGGAGTGCATGCTTGTTGTGCAGCGAGGGACTGGCTTGGTGTGGTGTGGCTGAGGTCATTGTGTTGTTGTTGTTGTGTTCGTTTTTGTCGCGCTGGCGTTGGTGGCCGTGACGCTTTGGTGTTGATCCGGTGCCATGTTGATGCCGAGCCCAGTTGTGGTGTGCGCAGTTGTGGTGTGAACTGTCAGGCTGCAACGGCGTTGGGCGCATGTTGCGCTACAAACGCCAGAACACGTTGATAGGCCACGCGCAGTGCGTCTTCAAGCGCTGGCTGTCCGGCTAGGTCGGCCCACAGTATGGCGTTGGCAGCAAAGGCTTTCACAGGGTCTGCGGCGTCGCAAATGGCGTGTGCAGCCGCGGGATCCATGGCTTGATCTTGGTACTCGTAGGCGATACCACCCACATGCCAGCGCTGCAGATACGCTAAAAACAAGGCGGGTAGCATGGCCACAGCAGCAACCGATTCACCGCGCGCCAAGCGTTGGCGAATGGTGGGTGCAATAAAGCCTGGAATTTTGGAGAAGCCGTCCATTGCCACGCGCTGGTTGGTGTCTGCAATGGCCTCGTTGCAAAAACGCTCCAGCACCACGTCGCGGTAGGTGGGTAGGTCCAAGGGGCTGGGCGTGAGTACGGGGATGGTGTCTTGCGTCACGTAGTCGTAAGCCAACTGGCGTGTGGGCGCGTGCAGCGAGCCTTCGTGGATGTAGGTCATGCCCAGTAGGGTGCCAGCCCATGCAATGCAGCTGTGCGTGGCGTTGAGCAGTCGAATTTTGGCTTCCTCAAAGGGCGCAACGTCGTTGGTCATTTCCACACCAACACGCTCTAAAGCTGGGCGTCCGGCGATGAAATCGTCCTCAATCACCCACTGAATGAACCGCTCACCCATGAGGCTGGCCGCATCGACCACGCCTGTGGCGGCCTTGACGCGCTCGGCTACTGCCGGTGTTGGGCGTGGGGTGATGCGGTCCACCATGCCATTGGGGCATGTGGTGTTGGCTTGTACCCAAGCCAGTAACGATTCGTCGCCCACGCGTGTGATGAACTGCAGCAACCCAGTGCGCGCGCGCGCGCCGTTGTGGCGCAAGTTGTCGCAGTTGAGCAGGGTCACCGGGCCTGCTTGTGCAGCCATTCTTGCGCGCAGCAGTGTGCACAAGGCCCCGTAAATGGTGTGCCCAGCGTGACCGGCTTGCACGGCTTGCAGGTCGTGTGCCAAGTCTTGAAAGCCAAAATCTAGGGTGTCGTTGGCGTCGAGGTAGTAGCCAGCCTCGGTCACCGTGAATGAAATGATCTTGGTGTGTGCTTGCGCAGCTTTGGCCACAAGGCCAGCCAAGTCTGGCGTGTAGCCAATCACCTCTTTGATGGCCGTGATGCGCTCGTACGCGTGCTCACCCCGGGGGGACACTGTCTCTAGCGTGTAGGCACCGCCTTGTGCTTGCAGCGCAGCAATGGTTTCGGGCATGTCGGGGCGTATGTGGCCGCCAGCCAGTGCCCAAGACGTGTCACCAAGCTGGTGCAGTTGGTTGAGGTAGACCGCTTGGTGTGCGCGGTGAAAAGAGCCCAGGCCCAGGTGCAATATCCACTGCGTGGGAGAAGCCTGTGTGGGCATGCTGTGTGACGTGTTGGAGGACATTATTGAGGGAATTGTTGTACGAAATACGGTGGGTCACAGCGCTTGTGCACGTTGCTCAGCGTTCACCACCTGACCATGGGCATTGAACCAATGGGCGCGAGCCATGTCGATGCCAATACCGACGGCTTGGCCAACGGTGTACTGGCTGCGCTCATTTTGGCGAACCACCCACTGCACGCCAGACGGTGTACGTGCATAAATCAGCGTTTCGGCACCCAGCGCTTCGATCAGCTCAACCGTGCCGGGCAGGCCGGTGCCGGCAGGGCCAATTTTCAGGTCTTCTGGGCGCAAGCCAATGGCGCCATCTTGCGCACCAATGGCCTGGGCAGCGGCGGCCAACGAGGGCTCCGTGTTGGCCTGCACCACGTTCATTTGTGGCGTGCCAATAAACTGGGCCACGAATTGGTTGGCTGGCTTGTCGTACAACTCCAGCGGCGTGCCCACTTGTTCAATTTGGCCGTCGCGCAGCACCACCACGCGGTCGGCCAGTGTCATGGCCTCCACTTGATCGTGCGTCACGTACACCGTAGTGGCACCCAGATCACGGTGCAGTTTGGCGATTTCAATGCGGGTTTGGCCGCGCAGTGCGGCGTCGAGGTTGGACAGTGGCTCGTCAAACAAAAACACCTTGGGCGCGCGCACAATGGCTCGGCCAATGGCCACGCGTTGGCGCTGCCCGCCTGACAGGTCTTTGGGCTGACGCTCTAGGTACTTGGTCAGGTCCAAAATGGCAGCAGCGTTTTTGACCTTCTCGTCAATTTCAGACTGCGGCGCACCGGCCAGCTTGAGCGCAAAGCTCATGTTCTCAGCCACGCTCATGTGGGGGTACAACGCGTAGCTTTGAAACACCATGGCCAAGTCGCGCTTGCTAGACGCCAGATGGGTGATGTCTTTACCCTCCAGGCTTAGCTTGCCGCCGTCAATGTGCTCTAGGCCCGCAATCAAGCGCAACAGCGTTGACTTACCGCAACCGGATGGGCCTACAAACACGATGAATTCACCGGGGTTGATATCCAAGTCAATGCCCTTGATGGCGCGGTGCTCGCCGAAGAATTTCTCTATGCCCTGTAATTGCAAGTAAGCCATGGTGTGATTCCGAAATTAAACGTACGAATGTGTGGGGGTGTGTAGGGATGTGTGTGAAGGTGTGTGGGGCGGGTATTTGTGCCGGCGCGTTTACTTCACCGCACCAAAGGTCAGACCCTGTACCAGCTGCTTTTGGCTGAACCAGCCAAAGACGACAATGGGTGCAATCGCCATGAAAGACGCCGCAGATAACTTGGCCCAAAACAAACCCTCAGGGCTGGAGTAGCCAGCAATGAGTGTGGCCAATGTGCCGCCATTGGCTGCGGTGAGGTTCAAGCTCCAAAACGCTTCGTTCCAAGACAGCACCAAACACAGCAAGCCAGTAGACGCCAAGCCGCCCATGGCCAATGGCATGAGCACCATGCGGGCTTCTTGCCACAACGATGCGCCGTCCATGCGGGCGGCCTCTAAGATTTCCCGTGGAATTTCTTTGAACTGCGAATACAGCATCCACACCATGATGGGCAAGTTGGATAGCGTGAACACAATGATCAAAGCGATGGGACTGTCTAGCAGGTGGCTTTTTTGGGCCAACACGTACACGGGCACCAAGGCGCCTACAGCGGGCATCATTTTGGTGGACAACATCCACATCAAAATGTCTTTGTCGTGCTTGCCTTTAAAGAAGGCCATGGCGTAGGCCGCAGGCGCGGCAATGAGCAAGCCCAACACCGTTGAAACCACGCTGGTCACCACGGAGTTTTTGGCGTACTGCAAGTAGTCGCTGCGCTCGTTGACCTCGTGGAAGTTGTCCAGCGTCGGACTGAAGAACAGTTCTGGCGGCACTGCAATGGCTTGCAGCTCGGTTTTAAACGAGGTGAGCATCAACCAGCCCAGTGGGAAGAACAATAAAAGAGCGACGCCCCACGCGGCGACGGTGCGCACGGCGTAGGCGGCTGTATAGGTGGATTGGCGTGCCATGTGATGTCTTTGTTTGCGTTGT
>JANREF010000176.1 GCA_030726195.1 Burkholderiaceae bacterium
GCTTTGAGGTGAGCACGAGCTACCTGCAGGGCGACACTGCCGCAGTGATTGCCCAACAGGTGAGCGCACAACAGGCCGACTTGTTGGTGATGGGCGTGGGCACGCATTCACCGCTGCGCCAGTTTTTGTTTGGCTCTAAGACCACTGGCATTTTGCGTGCGGTGTCTGTTCCCGCGCTGATCATTCGTTGATCAATCGCCGATCATTTATTCATTACCCCCTGATTACCTCCTGATTACCTCCTGATAACCCGCGGATTGTCTACAGACCACCTGCAGACCACCGACAGACCACCCGCAGGTGACCTGGTGACGAACCAGCGGCGAACGACACATGGGCTCATGACCGGCCGGCTGGCCGCCACAGGTTACAAGTCGTCCAGGTTCGCACGCAAGGCCTGCGCCTTGTGTTGTATGGCTGTGCGCTGCTCATCGCTCATGCGGTGCAGGTTTTTGTACACCATACCCAGGCGGAAGTTGCCTTGTAAGCGCGCTTGGTGCCGATCAAAGAAGTCCCAATACAAGGCGTTGAAGGGGCAGGCCGCGTCTCCCAATTTCTCGGCCTTGTTGTAGTGGCAGGATGTGCAGTAGTTGCTCATGCGGTCTATGTAGGCGGCGCTGGACACGTACGGCTTGGTCGCCAATAGGCCGCCATCGGCGTATTGGCTCATACCGAGGGTGTTGGGCAACTCCACCCACTCGAAAGCATCGATGTACACCCCCAAGTACCACTGGTGCACTTGCTGCGGCGATACGCCCGCGAGCAAGGCAAAGTTGCCAATGACCATCAAGCGCTGAATGTGGTGTGCGTAAGCGTGCTCTAGCGACTGGCCAATGGCGTGCTGCATGCAGCGCATGCGGGTCTGCCCCGTCCAAAACCATTTCGGCAAGTCGGTGCTGTGCGCCAGTGCATTGTGTTCGTCGTAGCCCGGCATGTTGGCCCAATACACGCCGCGCACATACTCACGCCAACCCAGTATTTGCCGCACAAAACCTTCCACGGCCTCTATGGGCGCGTCACCACTTGCCAGCGCTTGCTCGGCACGGCGAATCACCTCCAAGGGCGAGAGCATTTTCACGTTCAACGCGAACGACAGCAGCGCATGAAACAAACGCCAAGCGTCGGTGTGCATGGCGTCTTGGTAGCGGCCAAAGTTGGGCAGTGCGTCGCGCATGAAATCATCGAGTTGCGCCAAGGCTTGGGCACGGTTCAATGGCCAACGAAACGCTTGGGCCTGCGCATGGCCAAAGGTCTGCACGCCGCTGGCCTGTATGGTGTTCCACAACACGCTGTGGTCGTGTGTGGGGCGCGTGTCTATCGGCTCTGGCGGGTCTGCGCGCTTGCCGCTGGGGCCTTGCCATGCGTTGCGGTTGTCGGCATCAAAGTTCCATTGCCCGCCAACAGGTTTGCGGCTCTCGTCTAACAGCACTGCGTGCTTGAGGCGCATGGCCCTGTAAAACGTCTCCATCAACCACGATTTTTTGCCTGCAAACTGATCTTGCACATCCAAGCGCTCACTCAAAAAGTGCTCGCTGGACACGCTGGTGACCTGCAAGGGTGTGTCGTGCTGCCAAGCGCGCAACAAGCTGTCTAAGCGCCACTCATCGGGCAATTGACATTGCACTTGTGTACAGCCCATGCGCTGTGCCACCGACTCCAGGTTGTGCGGTATGTGATGCAAGTTATCTGCATCGTCTATGGCGATGTAGTGCACCCGGTGACCGTTGGCGCTCAGCTGGGTGGCAAAGTCACGCATGGCCGCAAAGATGGCAATGACTTTTTGCGCATGATGGCGTACGTAGTCTGTTTCGCTGCGCACCTCCATCAACACGTACACCACGCCCTCGTCTACTCGGGCAAACCAGCTGTGCTGTGGGTTGAGTTGGTCGCCCAAAATAAGGCGCAGGCAAGTGGTTGGCTTCACAAACAAAATCTCATGGTTGGCGGGTTGGTGGGTCGACTGCTCAGCGGGTCAAGTGCGGCATCAGGCGTGCACTGACGCAACGCTAGGCCGTGGCAAGCTCCAGCCAATAGCGCGTGTAGCGGCCTTGCGGGTCGTGTGTTTTAGCTTGCCAGTGCACATCAAATCGCCGCCCACCTTGCGGGTCGCTGCCTAGGCCTGCGATGTACAACCAATTGCCCGTGTTGCTCATGACGTCAAAATCCAACAGCGCATGTTCAAACCAAGCGGCACCCCAGCGCCAATCGCCTGCGCACTCGTGCAGCCAATAGCTGGCCACCACCTGACGCATGCGGTTAGACAAACAGCCCGTTAAGCGCAGTTCGTGCATGCCTGCATTGACAAAGTCACTGCCGGTTTGCCCAGTGCACCAACGCTCGAACTGGCGCGGCTGTGCGGCTTCAAACGCCGAGCCACGTCGGTACAAGGCCACGCCATCGCGCTTGTGTAGCCACCGGAAGTGCTCACGCCACAGCAACTCAAATCCAATCCAATAGCTTGAGTCGCTCGCACCTCGGCGTGTCTCAAAGGCTTTGAGTGTGTGCCACACCATCACGGGCGACAAGCAGCCACGCGCCAGCCACAGCGACAACTTGGTAGCATACGTTGCCCCCATCAAACCGTTGCGTGTGGCTTTGTAGTGGTGTGCCAAATCGCTAGAAAAATAGCGGTCCATGTGCTGCAAGCCGGCACGCTCACTCACCTCTAAGGCTTGGTCAAACTGCGCAGGCACATCCAGCGCAGGCGGGGCTGTATGTGCATCGCTAAAGCCTTGTGCGGCGAGAGCAGTACGCAGTGGCTCAAACCCCACCGCTACATTGACCGCTTCGGTATGCGATTCACCGACCACTGCACCCGGCATGCTGGGGAGGCTATGGGGCACAGGCAGCAGTTCACGCACGGGCATACCAGCTTGTTCGACGTGCTTGCGAAACGCCGTAAACACACTGGGCACAGCAGACAGCGCGTGCGCTGTCTTCGCTTGTGTGCGATGCGCTGCGGCTTGTCTGGGCTGCTCAAAGCCGACATCCTGTGCACGCAGCAAGTCGCTGGCATCAATGACTTCTACCGGCACATGTGCGGCCAACGCCTGCGCATCGTCACACTCAAAAGGCGCAGGAATGGCTTGGGTGAACACGCGCACGGCACTGCCGGGATAGGCTGCCCGCAGGGTATCGACCAACCGGGCCAGCGCAGCTGCGGGCGGCCCAGAAGCCACCCACAGACTGTGGCCAAAGGCCGTCAAACTGCGGTGCACGTCCGAGGTGGCGTGTTGCCAAGCCACGCGCCGGTGCGCACTTTGACGCGCAAATGGCATGGGCCAAGGCCCGCGCGCTGCGCTGTCGTCTACCGTCACACACAACAGATGATCGGCGTTAGCCATGGCCGCATGCAGCGTGGCGTTATCACTGAGACGAAAGTCGTCGCGCCACCACAGCACGTGTATGTTCACCGCCTGCGCCCTTGCAGCCACGGCGCGTCTGCAGCCTCAGCGCCCGCGCGGGGGCCCGCGCCGCTGCAACGCTTGGAGCAGTAGCGCACCTGCTCCCAGTCGCGCTCCCACTTCTTTCGCCAAGAGAAAGGTAGGCCGCAACTGAGGCATATTTTTTGTGGGAGATCGTGCTTTTTGCGCATGCGCTCAGTATGTACCAAGCCCCAGCACTAGCGGCTTGGCAAGCGCAATACCCGAGCAGCGCTTACTGATTCGCGTCGCTTGGGTGGTTGTCGATGTCAGCACCCGTGCCATCGCCTTCACCCGATGCGTCTTCGCCCCATGGCTGGGCCACGTTGCGGTACACACGGGCTTGCGCCAACGGCTCAATATGGGCAAACAACGCAGTCGCGCCTGCAGCCACAGTCGCATCAATCACCTCGGTGAGCTGCTGCGGGTGCACGCTTTGTGCGGTCTCTTCAGACGCACCCACCAGGCACGTGAAGGTCCAAAAATGCATGCCTGCGGGCAGGTCTTTGTCGCGACAACGCTTGATGTACTTGCGAATGTCATTTTTTGCGGCTTCTAGCAAGCGGTCAGGGTTTTTGCCTTCAACGCGCAGGTCGTATGTTTTCTTCATGCGCCCATTATCGGTTACTCCAAGCGCCGGCTTTGCAAGTCGCAAGCCAGGTCAATGCCCCGCACCACCATCACCTTCTGTCACGTCGCATTAGCCCAGCTTAACAGCTTGAAAGGCTTGTCAATTCGACGTTATGCGCCAAATGCATATCTGCAAACCTTACTGGCCTTGGACGAACAGCTATGCCAAGCCTACAGTCGCACCCAACCGATCAACCCACCGAGGCCTTATGTCTACCGAAACGCACCTACACAACTTGCCCTCCTACTTGGACGCCAATCATTTGGGACCTTGGGGCGTTTATTTGCAACAAGTTGAGCGCGTCACGCCCTATCTGGGCAGCTTGGCGCGATGGGTGGACACACTCAAGCGACCCAAGCGTATTCTGGTCGTGGATGTGCCCATTCACCTAGACGACGGCAGCATTGCCCACTTTGAAGGCTACCGCGTGCAACACAACTTGTCGCGCGGTCCTGGCAAGGGCGGCGTGCGTTTTCACCAAGATGTCACGCTGTCCGAGGTCATGGCGCTGTCGGCTTGGATGTCGGTCAAAAATGCAGCAGTGAACGTGCCGTTTGGCGGTGCCAAAGGCGGTATTCGCATTGACCCGCGCAACTACTCCAAAGGTGAGCTAGAGCGTGTGACCCGACGCTACACCAGCGAAATTGGCATCATCATTGGCCCGTCCAAAGACATACCTGCACCGGATGTGAACACCAACGAACAAGTCATGGCCTGGATGATGGATACCTACTCCATGAACCAAGGCGGCACCGCCACCGGCGTGGTGACTGGCAAGCCCATTGATTTGGGTGGTTCACTGGGGCGGCGCGAGGCCACTGGCCGCGGCGTGTTCACCGTCGGCTTGGAGGCGGCACAACACATGGGCCTGCGCATAGAAGGCGCGCGTGTGGCCGTGCAAGGTCTAGGCAACGTAGGCGGCACAGCGGCCAAACTGTTTGGCGCGGCTGGCGCACTGTTGGTCGCGGTGCAAGACCACGGTGGCGCGGTGGTCAACGACAAGGGCTTTGACATACCAGCCTTGTTAGCACACGTGGCGCAGCACGGCTCGGTTGCGGGCTTCACCGGCGGTGATGCCATGGACCCTGATGCGTTTTGGGATGTGCAATGCGACATACTGATACCGGCCGCACTCGAAGGCCAGCTCACGGCAGACAACGCGCACCGCATCCAAGCGAAACTGATTCTGGAAGGTGCCAACGGCCCCACCACACCACAAGCCGACGACATACTCAGCGACAAGGGTGTGGTCATTGTGCCCGACGTGATTGCCAACGCAGGTGGCGTCACTGTGAGCTACTTTGAATGGGTGCAAGACTTCTCCAGTTTTTTCTGGAGTGAAGATGAAATCAATGCGCGCTTGGTACGCATCATGAAGGACGCATTTGACG
>JANREF010000177.1:0-1401 GCA_030726195.1 Burkholderiaceae bacterium
GCAGTCCGTCTTCCGGGGCGTCTTTTTTAGCTGCTGCTGTAAATTTTGCCATTTTGTATTCCCGTCCTGATCAGAACTGCAAGCCGGCTTCGCGGGCAGCTTCAGCCAAAGCTTTCACACGACCGTGGTAGGCAAAGCCTGAACGATCGAATGCAACTACTTCTACGCCAGCTGCTTTTGCACGCTCAGCAATACGCTTGCCGATGATGCCTGCTGCAGCGACGTTGCCGCCCTTGCCTGCGCCGCCAATTTGGCTGCGAATTTCGGCTTCTGCAGTTGAAGCAGATGCCAACACTTTGGTACCACAGCCAGAGATAACGCTGGCGTAGATATGCAAATTGGTACGATGGACCGACAAACGGGCTGCGCCTTGCTTGGCAATACGCACACGGGTTTGACCTGCACGACGCGTACGCTGTTCCTTTTTGGTCAACATGGTCTTGGTCCTTATTTCTTCTTGGTCTCTTTGATCACCACACGCTCATCCGAGTAACGAATGCCCTTGCCTTTGTAAGGCTCGGGTGGGCGCGTAGCACGCACCTCAGCAGCGATCTGACCAACGCGCTGACGATCAGCGCCTTTAATCACGATTTCGGTTGGCGCAGGTGTTTGCACCGTGATGCCGTCGGGCATTGTGAAATCTACAGGGTGGGAAAATCCAATCTGCAGGTTCAACTTAGCGCCTTGGGCTTGGGCACGAAAGCCCACACCGACCAGGTTGAGCTTCTTCTCGAAGCCCTTGCTGACACCGTTGACCATGTTGTTAACCAACTGGCGCATGGTGCCGGACATAGCGTTTGCAGCAGCAGACTCGTCTGTTGGTGCAAAGGACATTTGTCCGTCTTTGTTTTCGATAGAAACGAGGGGGTTGAGCTTTTGCTCCAACGCACCCAGGCTGCCTTTGACCGTAATGCGGTCTGCACTGATTGCAACATCCACACCTTGTGGGATGGCAACAGGCATTTTTGCGACTCGCGACATGTGTTACTCCTTGGTGTGAACTGTTATGCGACGTAGCACAACACTTCGCCGCCCACGCCTTCAGCGCGAGCTTTGCGATCGGTCATGACACCCTTGGGTGTTGTCACGATAGCCACACCCAAGCCGTTCATCACCTGAGGGATGGACTTGGAGCCACGGTACACACGCAAACCTGGGCGAGAGACGCGCTCAATGCGCTCAATCACAGGTGAACCTGCGTGGTACTTTAAGGTCACGGCCAACTCGGGCTTACCCTCGTTGTCGTTCACTTTGAAATTGTCAATGTAGCCTTCGTCTTTTAGGACTTGGGCAATCGCGACTTTGACTTTTGAAGCAGGCATTGCGACAGTGGTTTTTTCAACCATCTGGGCGTTGCGAATGCGGGTCAACATGTCCGCGATAGGATCACTCATACTCATA
>JANREF010000177.1:1411-18126 GCA_030726195.1 Burkholderiaceae bacterium
TTCTCCTGCGGCTTACCAGCTAGCCTTGGTCACGCCAGGGATGTTGCCTTCAAACGCCAGTTCACGCACTTTTGCGCGAGCCAAGCCGAATTGACGGAAGGTACCGCGGGGGCGTCCCGTGATGCCACAGCGATTGCGTTGACGCGTTGGGTTTGCGTTGCGGGGCAACTTTTGCAAACCTAAGCGAGCCGCATCGCGCTCTTCATCAGAAAGCTTGGCATTGTTTGCCACAGCTTTGAGTTCTGCGTATTTCTTTGCAAACTTCTTGGCGAGCATGTCGCGCTTAAGTTCACGCTGGAGTAGTGCTTGTTTAGCCACGCGTCACCTCAGTTCTTGAACGGAAAACGGAAACCGGCCAGAAGCGCTTTGGCTTCGGCATCGGTCTTGGCCGTTGTCGTAATGCTGATGTTGAGACCGCGCAAAGCATCTACTTTGTCGTACTCAATCTCAGGGAAAATAATCTGCTCTTTAACGCCGATGTTGTAGTTGCCACGACCATCGAACGCACGACCAGAGATACCACGGAAGTCACGTACACGGGGCAAAGCCACGGATACGAAACGATCCAAGAATTCATACATGCGGTTACCGCGCAGCGTCACCATACAGCCGATGGGCTGCAATTCGCGGATTTTGAAACCGGCGATTGGCTTGCGGGCCTTGGTAACCACTGGCTTTTGACCAGCAATCTTGGTGAGGTCAGACACAGCGTGGTCCATCACCTTCTTGTCGGCAACAGCCTCGCCCACACCCATGTTCAGGGTGATTTTGGTGATGCGTGGCACCTCCATGGGTGACTTGTAGCCAAACTGCTCGATCAGAGCGGGCGAAATTTTTTCGCGGAAATGCTGTACAAAACGCGACATGATTAAGCCACCTTGATTTCTTCGCCGCTGGACTTGTAAACGCGCACTTTCGTGCCGTCGTCCAACTGCTTGATGCCAACACGGTCAGCCTTACCAGTAGCGGCGTTGTAAATCGCTACGTTGGACTGATGCAAAGACATTGATTTTTCGATAATGCCGCCAGTCACACCCTTCATTGGGTTTGGCTTAACGTGCTTCTTCACGAGGTTTACACCGTCAACGACCAAACGCTCGTTTTCAGCGCGCACCGCTACGGTGCCGCGCTTACCTTTGTCGCGGCCAGCAATTACGATGACTTCGTCACCTTTGCGGATCTTGTTCATTTTGAGCGTCCTCTTATAGAACTTCAGGCGCCAAAGACACGATCTTCATGAACTTCTCACCACGCAATTCGCGAGTGACAGGGCCGAAGATGCGAGTGCCGATGGGCTCAAGCTTGGCGTTTAGCAACACGGCGGCATTGCCGTCGAACTTGATCAAGGCGCCGTCTGGGCGACGAATGCCCTTAGCGGTGCGCACAACAACAGCGCTGTACACCTCACCTTTTTTGACACGGCCACGTGGAGCGGCTTCCTTGATGCTGACTTTGATGACGTCGCCAACACTGGCGTAACGACGCTTAGAACCGCCCAGCACCTTAATGCACATGACAGACTTAGCGCCAGTGTTGTCGGCAACACTGAGTCGAGATTGAGTTTGGATCATTAGTATTTAGTCCCAACTTGAATCCGCACTACCACCACGGCAGTGCTTGATCAGTCTTGGGCCCGTCGTTGGTACATGTCACATGCAAGCCTTGGCTTGCACGCCCCACATACACATTGATTGGGCTGAAAAATTTCCCCCGCCCTTTTAGGAGCGAAGCCCGCTAGTATAGCTCAGGTTTCTAAGACCGTGCAAGTATTTTCACAAATATTTCAAAGGCCGGGCGAGCTTGGTCTGTTTTGAACGCCCCAGCCCCGCGGGTCACCCCATTTGAGCGGCCCCGCACTGGGCTGCGGGCGGTTTATGCTTGGACACCACCGCGCTGCTTGGCAGGCAAGCACGCCATATAAGGCAAACCACGTCTCTCCCTTTATATACATATGCACACATCGGCCCTCACATCTTCCAGCCCTGACACCGGGCCCGCAGCCACGCCCGCCGCCAGTGGCCCTCATGTTGTCTTCATTGGCGGGGGCAATATGACGCGCGCCATCGTAAGCGGCATGTTCAAAGGTACGGGGCCGAGTGGTTTGGTCAGCGTCGTGCAACGCAGCGACCCCAACCGCCAGGGCCTGATAGACGACTTCGCCAGCGCAGGCCTCAAAGTAGTGGCCAGTGCCAGCGACCTGACACGGCCAGCAGATGTGGTGGTCTGGGCGGTCAAGCCTCAGGTACTCAAAGAAGTGGTCGCACACAACGCCGGCCTGTTCGGGCCCGACTGCCTGCACATCAGCGTAGCCGCTGGTGTGAGCACGCAAGCGTTGCGCACTTGGTTGGGCAACGAGCAGGTGGTGCGCTGCATGCCCAACACGCCCGCGACCATTGGCATGGGCGCGGCAGGCTTGTACGCCGCCAGTGCAGTCAGCAGTGCGCAACGCGCCCAGGTCGCAGCCATTTTGCAGGCTACAGGCTTGCTGGTGTGGGTGGAAGAAGAGCCGCTTCTGGAGGCCGTTACAGCCGTATCGGGCTCGGGCCCGGCCTACTTTTTTGCATTCATCCAAGCCATGGCAGCAGCGGGCGAGGCCATGGGCTTGAGTGCTCACACCGCGCAGTCACTGGCGATTGCCACCGCACGCGGCGCGGCAGAGCTGGCCGCCCAGTCTGACGAAACACCCGCGCAGCTGCAGCAGCGTGTGACGTCCAAAGGCGGTGCCACTTTTGAGGCCATTGCGGTGTTTGAGCAAGCCGACCTGAAGGGCATTGTGGCCAAAGCCATGAGCGCTTGCGCCGATCGCGCACAAGCCATGGGCGAGACGTTTGGCAAAGCCTAGTGCCCAGTGCCCAGTGCCTATTGCCTAAGGTCTAAGGCCTAGGACAAGCAGCAGCCAGCGCGGCACTGCAAGCTCACAACCAGCTGTCTAGCAGCACGCCAGCAAACAGCACCGCACCCAGCCAGTGATTGTGTTTGAACACCCAAAAGCAATCGGGTCTGGCACGCGTGCGAATGCGCCATACACAGTAGGCCACCATCAACACGCCAAGACACCACGCCACCAGCCTCACAGCGCTGTGCCACACCGCGAGCTGCCAGCCCATCAAGGCTAAGTGCAACACGTAAAAGCCCGCAACAGCCAACACGTCAAAACGCCCCAGCGTAATGGCCGATGTTTGTATGCCAATGTGCAAGTCGTCGTCTCTATCGACCATGGCGTACACCGTGTCGTACGCCAACACCCACAGCCAGTTGGCCAGGAGCAGCCACCACACGGCTGCGGGTAGTTGCACGGCTTGCGCCCACACACTGTCGGCGGTGCTGTGCACCACAAACGCCATGGGAATGCCCATGCTGAACGCCACGCCCAATACAGCCTGCGGCATGGACACCACACGCTTGGCAAATGGGTAGGCCACGGCAATGGCCACAGCCGCAAACGACCACGCCACGGTGGCGGCCGTCGTGGTGAGCACCAAGGCAAAGGCGGCCAAAGCCAGCACCACGCCCACCATCAAGGCCTCACGCCGGCTCACGCGTCCTGTCGTGACGGGGCGGTTGGCCGTGCGTTGCACATGTTTGTCAAAGTCGGCATCCGCCACGTCGTTCACGCAGCAGCCCGCGCTGCGCATGAGCACGGTGCCCACGCCAAATACCAACGCGATATGCCAACCAGGAAACCCACCTGCGGCCAACCACAAGGCCGTCAAAGTGGGCCACAGCAGCAACAACCACCCTGCAGGGCGACTCCAGCGTATGAGATCTAAATAAACAGCCAGCTTGTGCGTCATGGTGGGTTTTACAAACGTGTCACGCCGGGCAAGGCGCAGGCATCAATCGAGCGGCGCAGCGCTGTAATGGCCTCCAACCGGGTGAAACTGCGCCGCCACGCCAAGACCACGCGGCGCTTGGGCGTGTCGTCTGAAAACGGCAAATAGCGCACGTAAGGCGCATCGGCAAATGGCTGACGCACACCGCCGTCACTGGCCTTGTGCACCAGCGCTTCGGGCACACTCAGGCGCGGCACCAAGGTCACACCCATGCCCGCAGCCACCATGTGCTTGATGGTCTCCAGCGAGGAGCCCTCAAAGGTGCGCTGTATGCCGTGGGCGTCGTTGGCAAAGCGCGCAAACTCGGGACACACTTGCAGGACGTGGTCTCTGAAACAGTGACCATTGCCCAACAACAACATGGTCTCAGCTTTGAGCTGTGCCGCCGTCACGCTGTCGTGCTGCGCCAGCGGGTGTTGCGTGGGCAGCGCGGCCATAAACGGTTCGTCATACAGCGGCATGACTTCCAAATTGGTGTCTGGGAACGGCTCGGCCAGCACGGCGCAATCGATATCGCCAACGCGCAGCTGCTCCAGCAAACGAACCGTGAAGTTCTCTTGCAATATCAGTGGCATTTGCGGGGTTTGCTCAATCACGCGTCGCACCAAATCGGGCAACAAGTACGGGCCAATTGTGTAGATCACGCCCAAGCGCAGCGGCCCATTCAACGGCTCTTTGCCGCGCTTGGCAATTTCGCGAATCGCTTGCGACTGCTCAATCACCACCTGCGCTTGGCGCACCACCTCTTCCCCCAAAGGCGTGAGGGAAATATCGGCCGCATTGCGCTCAAACAGCTGCAAGTCCAGCTCGGTTTCAAGCTTCTTAATGCCCACAGACAACGTCGGCTGCGAGACATGGCACGCCGCTGCCGCGCGCCCGAAATGGCGCTCGCGGGCCAATGCCACGATGTATTTCAACTCGGTCAGTGTCACGCGCTCACACCTTTGTCCTTATGCTTTCAAGTAGTCCACTTTGCCACCCATCCAGCGCATCATGTGCCGCTGGGCGGCTTGGGGGTTGTTGGCCAACAAATCCGCGGCCTGCTCTGCCGCCCAAGCCAGCACGTCATCGTCCACGCCCAACTCGGCAAACCGCAGCAGCGCAGCGCCCGACTGGCGCGCGCCTAAAAATTCACCCGGACCGCGCAACTCTAAATCAATTCTAGAAAGCTCAAAGCCGTCATTGGTTTGTTGCATGGCACGCAAACGCGCACGCGCAACCTGCCCCAATGGTGGCTCATACAACAGCACGCACGCCGATGCCGCGGCACCACGCCCAACGCGCCCACGCAGCTGGTGCAACTGGCTAAGGCCAAAGCGCTCGGCATGCTCAATCACCATCAAGGAGGCGTTGGGCACATCCACACCCACCTCAATCACAGTGGTACTGACCAGCACACGGGTGTGCCCATCGATGAAGCCTTGCATCACAGCCTGTTTGCGCGCCGGTGGCAATTTGCCATGCATCAAACCCACCAGCGGCAAGGCCGTCTCGTCGTCGCCGGGCTGCTCAACGCCCAAGGCCTCGCACAGCTCTTGGTGCGCTTGCGTGGCGTGGCGCAAATCCAAGGCTTCGCTTTCTTCAATCAGCGGGCACACCCAATACACCTGGCGGCCCTGTTCGACCTGCTCTCGAATACGCGCCACCAACTCTTCACGCTTTGCGCCCGGCAAGACGCGCGTCACGATGGGCGTGCGCCCAGGCGGCAACTCGTCAATGGTGGACACATCCAAGTCCGCGTAGTAACTCATGGCCAAGGTGCGAGGTATGGGTGTGGCCGTCATCATCAGCAAATGCGGCGAGAGCTGCCGCCCGCCCTGTGTGTGCGTGAGCTTGCGGCGCAAGCTCAAACGCTGGGCCACGCCAAAACGGTGCTGCTCATCAATGATCACCAACCCCAGCTTGTGAAACACCACACTGTCTTGAATCAGCGCATGGGTGCCCACCACCAAGGCCGCTTGTCCGCTCTCAACGCTGGCCAACATGGCCGTGCGCTCTTTTTTCTTTTGACTACCCGTCAGCCACGCCACCGTTTTGCCGTGCTGTTCAAGCAAGGGCTGCAGCCATTGCAGCATCTTGGCAAAGTGCTGCTGCGCCAAAATTTCTGTGGGCGCCATCAGCGCACATTGCCAACCCGCTTGCATGGCCGCACATGCAGCCAAGGCTGCCACCACGGTTTTGCCCGAGCCCACATCACCTTGCAACAAGCGGTGCATGGGCGCGTGCGCGGCCATGTCACGACCAATTTCAGTGGCCACGCGGGACTGCGCTGACGTGAGGCTAAACGGTAAGACCTTGAGCAAAGCCGCACTCCACGACGCTTGTTCGTGCACTGCAAAGTCGGGGGCTTGCATGCTGGCGCGCTCGGCACGGGCTTGCATTTGACTGAGCTGCTGGGCCAACAACTCTTCGGCTTTCAGGCGCAGCCAAGCCGGATGATCTTTGTCCTCTAGGGCTTGCAGCGACACCTCGGGTGGCGGCTGGTGCAGCAACTCCAAACTGGCACGCAATGTCCACTGCGGCGGCAAACCCAGCGCCTGCAAGGCTTGCAAGCCCTGTGGTGGCAGCGTCTCACTCAAGTCGGCGCGCTGCAGTCCACTGGCCACGGCTTTGCGCACATAGGCTTGCGGCAAACCCGCTGTGCTGTGATACACCGGCGTGAGCGCCACAGCCAAGGCCGCATCCGCAGGCTTGATGGTGGGGTGCACCATCTCAAAACCAAAGAAGCCACCGCGCAACTCGCCGCGCACCCGCACGCGCTGACCCACAGCCAAGGCCTTTTGATGCGATGGGTAAAAACTAAAAAACCGCAAGGTGCACATGCTGCGCTCGCCGCCGCCACTGTTGAGACCCACGCCATCGTCTTGCAACTGCACCACCAATTGCCGCCTTGGCTTGAACGTGATGTCGCACCGCAACACCACGCCTTCAATTTGCACCGACTCACCCACCGGCGCATCCGCCAAACGCACCACCGTGGTCTCGTCTTCGTAGCGCATGGGCACGTGCAGCGCAAAATCCATGGGCGTGCGCAAACCCAGCTTGTCCAAGGCTTGTTGCGCCGCACTTTTGGGCTTGACGGGCGCACTCTTCAACGAAGCCGCAGGCGATGCGGGTTTTGCAGTAGCGGTCTTCTTGGGGGGGCGGTCCATGGGACAATTGTGCCTGTAAGAAAGTACGTATGACTGCCCCCAACACGCCCACCCATTTCCGTCTCAGTGACTTTGATTTTGAGCTCCCGCCTGAGCTGATTGCGCAGCACCCTGCGCCTGTTCGCAGCCAGTCCAAGCTGCTCGATGGCACTGGCACGGTGGCTGTTGACCGCGTCTTTGCCGACTTGCCACAACTCTTAAACGCAGGCGACTTGCTGGTGTTCAACGACACCCAAGTTGTCAAAGCGCGGCTGTACGGTGAGAAGGACAGCGGCGGCAAGGTAGAAATGCTCATAGAGCGCGTACTGGCAGATGACGTCCCCGCAGGTGACGACGCCGCGCCCGGACAAGCGCCTCACGCACCCAACAGCCATGTGGTGGTGCACTTGAAGGTGAACAAAAAACCGGCCACGGGTGCCAAGCTGCGTATGGCAGGCAACAATGGCCATGCACCCAACGACGGGTTCGAGGCCACTTTGCTTGGGCGTTGGCCCAACGACGAGGGCGGCTTGTTCCGGTTTAGGCTCAACCGCGATGCCTACGACGTCATGGCGCAATACGGCCACGTGCCGCTGCCGCCTTACATCACACACGCCGACGACGCAGACGATGAGTCTCGCTACCAAACCATTTTTGCGCGCCACCCAGGCGCCGTAGCCGCACCAACCGCGGCCCTGCACTTTGACCAAGGTGTACTGGATGCGTTGGATGCGCGCGGCGTGGCGCAAGCCAGTGTGACCTTGCATGTGGGCGCGGGTACGTTTTCGCCCGTCAAAACCGACGACCTCAGCGAGCACGTCATGCACGCCGAGCGCTACAACGTGCCGCTAGAGACCATCGAGGCCATCAAAGCCTGCAAAGCCCGGGGCGGGCGCGTGGTCGCCGTGGGCACAACATCGGTGCGCACATTGGAGAGCTGGGCCGCTACGGGCCTGACCAGCGGCGACACCAGCATTTTCATCACGCCGGGCTTTGACTTCCAAGTGGTCGATGCTTTGGTGACCAACTTTCACTTGCCCAAGTCCACGTTGATGATGCTCATCAGCGCGCTCGCTGGGCACGCGCACTGCATGGCCCTGTACCAGCACGCCGTGGCGCAACGCTACCGCTTTTTCAGCTACGGCGACGCCATGCTGCTGTCTCGCTAATTCATTCACAATCTGCCCATGCTGCAATTCGAAACACTCGCAACCGACCCCGCCCAAGGCGAATACTTGGGCTCCTTTGCCCGCCGTGGCAAGCTCACGCTCAACCACGGCGTCGTGCAAACTCCCATTTTTATGCCAGTAGGCACATACGGCACGGTCAAAGGCGTCATGCCCACCAGCCTGCACGACATGGGTGCACAAATTATTTTGGGCAACACCTTTCACCTGTGGCTGCGCCCTGGCATGGATGTCATCAAACAGTTTGGTGGCCTGCATGCCTTTGAAACCTGGGACAAGCCCATACTCACCGACTCAGGTGGCTTTCAGGTGTGGAGCTTGGGTGAGATGCGCAAAATCAGCGAAGACGGTGTGCGCTTTGCATCCCCCATCAATGGGGACCGCTTGCTGCTCACGCCTGAAATCAGCATGCAAATTCAAACAGTGTTGAACTCCGACATCGTCATGCAGTTTGACGAATGCACGCCTTACTTGAGCGTTGAGAAAAAAACCAAAGGCCAAATCACCACACAAGATGAAGCGCGTGCATCCATGCAACTGAGCATGCGCTGGGCCAAACGCTGCCAGACCGAGTTTGCCAACTTAAACAACCCCAACGCATTGTTCGGCATTGTGCAAGGCGGCATGTTTGAGTCCTTGCGCGACGAGTCGCTGGCGGGCTTGGAAGAGCTGGATTTCCCCGGCTTGGCCGTTGGCGGCCTGAGCGTGGGCGAGCCCAAAGAAGACATGTTGCGCGTGTTGCAACACATTGGACCCAAGCTGCCCAAACACAAGCCGCATTACTTGATGGGCGTGGGCACACCAGAGGATTTGATTGCAGGCGTGCAAAGCGGCATAGACATGTTCGACTGTGTGATGCCCACGCGTAATGCGCGCAACGGCCACTTGTTCACGCGCTTTGGCGACGTGAAAATTCGCAACGCCAGACACAAAACAGACGCAGGCCCCATAGATGAAACCTGCACCTGCTACTGCTGCAAAGGCGTCACGCATGCCAACGGGTCGGTCAGCGGTGGCTTCTCACGCGCTTACATGCACCACCTCGACCGGTGCGGCGAAATGCTGGGACCTATGCTCGCCAGCATTCACAACCTGCATTACTTTTTGAATCTCATGCAAGAGGTGCGCGACGCGTTAGAGCAGGGCCGCTTTGGCGCTTACGTCAAACAGTTCCACACCGACCGCGCCCGCGGCGTGTGATTTAGGTGTTTGTAGCCCCCTCAGACCCCCCAGTCCACATCAGTCCACGTCAGTCCATATCAGACCGACTCATGCAGACTCATGCGAGCCGACACTGACGCTTGCTGATACAGACGGCTGCGCGCTGCACCCCGATAGGTTGCAGGGCGCTTCATGGCGCTTCAGCTGAACACCATCAACACGCCGCTGTAACTGAGCACGTGTTGGTGGGCAATTTCACCGCCCGCAAAAAACCCCACCACCGGCACATCACCCAAGGCGTGGCGCACGATGTGCATCTCGGCATTGGGCGCGCCAAAGTGCTCGCCCCCGCGCCCCAAACACGATATGTAAATCGCACCACGAATACCCAACACCGGCTCGGCGCTGGCGTGTGTACCTTCACTACCATTGAGTCCCTCTTGCGCACTGAGCGTGGACTGGTAGCTTTCCACCTCTTCGCGCAAATCGGCGCACACACGCACCAAGTCGGCTCTGGCGGCCTGCACATGGCGCTCACAAAACTGCAATTCATCGCCCACCAAGACTTGGTCGCCTACAACCACGCCTTTGCGTGCCACATCCAGCCCCACGATATGGCGCACCCGCGTTTGCGCGCCGAACAAGCCCACACGCTTGGCCAGTGCGCTTTGTGTGCGCTCGGCTTGCACCACATTGCTGTCGCCCACCCACTGCGCAGACTCCAACCCCACCAAGGTTTGACGCAAATGCGCCACCAATTCTTCTCGGTCCTGACCGTCTATGTGCAAGGCGCGCAGCAGCACATCCATGGCAGGCTGGTCGTCCAACGACAACACCACCCTGCCATCCACGCCAGTCACGGTGTGTGCCTTATCAATCGGGCGGCAGCCTTGCGTCACGCGGCTGCGCACCTGCACATCAGGCCCAAACACCACACCACTCAAACCACCCAACAGCAAGCCGCCATGCGCCAAGCCACCCAATGCAGTTGCGTCTTCGCTCGCAAACTGCACGGCATCGAAACGACTTGACGACAAGCCACCAAACACCACGTTGTGCGCGGTACGCTGGGCCAACTCCTCTATCAACTCGGCCAAGTCGGGAGCGCTACCGTCGGCATGCAGCAAGGCGCTGGCACCCGACCATCCCCAATGGCTGCGCCCCGATGCAGGCAGTGGCGACAAACCACTGAAGACCTCGACCTGATCGGGTGGCAAGTCGCACAGCATGATGCTCAACGCAGGCTCGTCCATGTACTCCA
Organism: Burkholderiaceae bacterium; assembly: GCA_030726195.1. Lineage (GTDB taxonomy): Bacteria > Pseudomonadota > Gammaproteobacteria > Burkholderiales > Burkholderiaceae_C > RS62. The sequence continues at coordinate 11,985 of JANREF010000177.1, forward strand.
CGCCAGTGGCCACCACGCCAATGCCCACCGTACCCACCCAGCGCATCACCTCGGGCAAGGCCTCGCGCAGCATGTCTAGCAGCGCTTGCCCATGCTCGGCGTAATAGTCGGTGATGTAGACCACACCCATTGCGATAGAGGGGCCGTGCTGCAAGCTGTGGCCAGGCTGCGCCAATTGCGCGCGCAGCTGCGCTACGACCAAAGCCGCAGCCACCGACCACTGCGGGTGCGTGGCGTGGGCGTGGGCAAACGTGCTGTGTGTGCTGGCGTCTTTAGGCACGGCGGGCGCGGGCAGTGCTGGACTTGGCCACAGGCTTTTTTGCAGCGCTGGCGCGGCCTACCGTCTTGCGCGATGCAGCCGCGGTGGTGGATGCTTTCTTGGCCGACGGCTTCTTTGTGGCTGCTGTCTTGGTTGCCGCTTTCTTGGTTGCAGCTGTCTTGGTTGCTGGCTTGAGCGCCTGCTCGGCCAACGTATTGGCCTGCGCCGCCGCCTTGGAAATGTCTTGCATGGCGTTTGCTGCAATATCTTGGAACTGCTGGCTCACCGACGCCCACCATTGTGTGGGGTCCACTGTTGCACTTGCAGCATCACCGCCTGCACCACTTGATGGGGTCGCGCCGGACTGTGCCAAGGGTGGTTCTGGGGGCTGCGGTGCCGGTGCGGCTTGCGCACTGGCGGGCGTCGGTGCGGCTGCACCACCTTGCCACGCCGCCCACAAGTCGCCCGGGTTGACCTTCATGGCTTTGGTCACCTCATCCATGCCCACGTCCATGCCTTTGAGCGTGGCCAGTGTCATTTTTTGAACCTCTAAGGCCTGGATAGTCGCCGTTAAGGCGCGCGAGTTTTGTTCTAGCCAAAACTGTACCGATTTGAGCTCGTTGATGCGCTTGTCCAATTCCTCTACATCGAAGGTAGGCGCCACCCACGCCGCCATACCGGGCATGGCGGACGCCGCGCCCGAGGCCGCATTGGCGCTGCCGCTGGCTTGCTGACTTAGGTTTTTGATGAAATCAAAACCCGGTACAAACGCTGTAAAACCTGTTGCATCTTTCATGACGGTGTCCTTGCTGGTTGGTTGGCTGACTTGCTGACTTGCTGACTTGCTGATTGGCTGATGGGCTGATGGGCTAATGTGCTGATGGGCTGGAAAATTGGTGCACTGCTGGCACAACCGGTTGAGGTTGGGGCGATGGTTGGGCTGACCTGCTTTATTTGAACTGTGGCGCGCGGCGCTCACGCAGCGACGCAACACCTTCTTGCACATCGGGTCCGCCAAAGCCCATAAACTCCAGCGCCAAGCTGGTGTCAAAGGTTGGCCCGGCTTGGCGCAGCCAGTTGTTCAAGGCGTATTTGGTGAAGCGAATGGCGGTGGTGCTCCCCTGCGCCAAGCGCGCGGCCACCTCATACGCTTTGGGCAACAACTCGTGTTGCGGCACCGTGAGCGACACCAGGCCAATGCGCTCGGCCTCTTGTCCGCTGATGGGTTCGCACAACAGCAAATAGTATTTGGCCTTGGCCATGCTGCACAGCAGCGGCCACACAATGGCGGCGTGGTCGCCGGCGGCCACGCCTAGGCGGGTATGCCCATCCACAATTTTGGCGTCGGTCGCGGCAATAGAAATATCCGCCAGCAAACCCGCCACCAAACCAGCCCCAACGGCAGGGCCGTGCATGGCACTCACTATGGGTTTGTCGCAGTTGATGATGTTGTAGACCAAGTCTCTGGCCTCAGCCCACACGCGGGTGCGCACCTCAAAGTCGTTGGCCATGTCTTGCACCAAGTTGAGATCGCCGCCACCGGAAAACCCCATGCCGCTGCCGCGCAGCACCACCGCGCGCACGCTGCTGTCTTTGCCCACATCACGCCAAATTTCACTCAGCTCCCAATGGCCGTCGTGCCCAGCGGTGGGCAACTTGCCGTTGCCGCCTGGGCCATCGCAGCGCATTTCTATGTCGAGCACACCGTGGTCTCGTTGGCTGATGTTGAGGGTTTGGTAGCGGCTGTAATCCAAGTGGCACCTGTTGTCGTAGTCAAGCTGTCATCAGTTATACACCGCTCTATGCTCACATGGGGCGAGGTCTGTGCCGCAGGCGCAGCTGGTGTCGCACGCGTTGCACGTGGCCGCGCTGCGCCAGTCCCACAAGCCCGTCTGCAGGCTTATGCTTTGGGTATGAGCTCATCCCTTTCTCTCAAACCCTGGCAAGTGTGGCTAGGCGGCATGGCGTCGCTGGTATTGACCTTGGCCATGGCGCGCTTGGCCTACACGCCCATGCTGCCCGTGATGCAAAGCGAGGCAGGGCTGTCGGTCGCCGGTGGCGGCTGGTTGGCCAGCGTGAACTACTTGGGCTACATGAGCGGTGCGCTGCTGGTGGCCTATATCGACAGCCCACTGTTGCGCCACAAGCTGTACAGGTTGGGTTTGTGGCTGGGCGTTCTTGGCACGGTGGGCATGGCTTGGTCGGCGCACATGGGCTGGTGGGTATTGGTGCGCTACGTGGGCGGCCTGTCCGGCGCAGCGGGCATGTTGCTGGGCACGGGCTTGATTCTGAGTTGGATGACACGCGCGGGTAAGCGCGCCGAGCTGGGTGCGCACTTCATGGGCATTGGCATAGGCATTGTCATTTCGGCGGCGGCCGCGGCAGCTTTTGCTGGTTGGGGCCTGAGCTGGCAGCTGCGGTGGTGGGGATTTGGCCTGATCGCTTTGCTGTGTGCAGTGGTGGCTTGGCGCTGGTGCCCACCTGCGCCTCCGGCCTTGCCCAGCCATGCAAGCGCAGTGGCCGACCCGCCCCAGCCTTGGTTGTGGCCCATGGTGCTGGCCTACTTTTGCGCGGGTGTGGGTTTTGTGATCAGCGCCACGTTCACTGTGGTGGTGATTGAAGCGGTGCCCGCGCTGGCGGGCAAAGGCTCATTGGCGTGGCTGCTGGTCGGTGTGGCCGCCATACCCACCGTTTATTTGTGGGACAAAGTCGCGCGCGCGCTGGGCGAGCTCAAAGCCTTGGCGCTGGCCTATGCCGTTCAAACATTGAGTGTGGCCTTGCCCGCACTGAGCGACTCGCTGTGGGCTGGCCTATCGGGTGCAGCCCTGTACGGCGCGACCTTTTTGGGCATTGTGAGCATGACCTTGTCATTTGCCGGGCGGCGCGCACCCAACAACCCAGGCAAAGCCATGGCCAAACTCACGCTGGGCTATGGTGTGGCGCAAATACTCGCCCCGGTCATGGCCGCCTATGCCGCTGCTGTGGTGGGCAACTACTTGGGAGCGTTGTGGATGACGGCGGCCATGCTGCTCGTTGGCGCGGCCTTGCTCATGTGGCTGCACAACAGCGGGCGTGCGCAAACACGGCCAACGACGGCGGCTTAGCCAAGCTTTGTCTTCACCAAGCCTTGTCTAACCAAGCCTTGTGAATCCCAGCGGCGCTGGCGCACGCACTAGGCTTGTGCGTCGTCGCTCACCGGTGCTGCCGGTGGGTGCAAAGGCTTGACCGCCTGGTCTATGGCACCAAACAAGCTGGCCCCGTCTTTGCCCTTCATCTCAATGCGGATGCGGTCGCCAAAGCGCATGAATGACGTCGTTGCTTTGCCATCTTCGATGATTTCTATACAGCGCTTCTCGGCAATACAGCTGTAGCCCTTGGCCCAGTCTTTGTTGCTCACGGTGCCGCTGCCAATCACACTGCCTGCGCGCACGCGCCGGGTTTTGCACAAATGGGCAATGAGTTGGCCAAAATGAAAGGTCATTTCAGCGCCCGCCTCGCACATGCCCACGCGCCGGCCGTTCCAAGTGCTTTGCAGCGTGGCGTGCACACGCCCGCCTTGCCACTGGTCGCCCAGCTCATCCAATGTGATGGCCACAGGACTGAATGCGGTTGCTGGCTTGCTTTGCACAAAGCCAAAGCCTTTGGCCAGTTCGTCGGGAATCAGGTTGCGCAGGCTCACGTCGTTGGCCAACAGCACCAAGCGCACACCATCCAAGGCTTGCTCGGGCGTGGCCTGCATGGCCACATCACCGGTGATGACACACAACTCAGACTCGAAGTCGATGCCATAGGCCTCGTCCGCCACCACCACATCATCACACGGGCCTATGAAATCGTCACTGCCGCCTTGGTACATCAAAGGGTCGGTGTAAAAGCTCGGCGGCACTTCGGCGTTGCGTGCGCGGCGCACCAACTCCACGTGGTTGATATAGGCAGAGCCGTCGGCCCACTGGTAGGCGCGGGGCAGTGGTGCCATGCACATCTTGGGATCAAAGGCAAACATGTGGCGCGCCTTGCCTTGGTTGAGGCTGACAAACAAATCTTCGAGCTGCGGCGCGATGAACGCCCAGTCGTCTAAAGCCTGTTGCATGGTGTTGGCGATGCCTGTGGCAAAGTGGGCTTGCGACAAGTCGCGCGACACCACCACCAATTGACCATCGCGGGAACCATCTTTGTAGGTAGCTAACTTCATAACAACTCGCTATTAAACTGGTGATACGGGCTATACGGCGCGTTCTACTGCTGACAACCGCAAGTTGTAGCGACCGATAGCCAATCCATATGGGCGATACGCGACGCGGCAGCCGACTTATGATTAGTACAACCCATTTACCAATATAGAATTTTTCTATTCTATCGTCTGCACGCTGTGGGCACCTGAGCTGCACAGCATACAGGCACGCCGTTCCACCACACGCCAATCAACCACCTACACCTCGCGCCATGGCCACTGCAAATACATCTCGCAAACAGTCCGCCGACGCCACCGCAGACCCACGCGCAGGCATTCAATCTGTAGAGGTCGGCTTTGCGCTGCTGCAAGCTTTGTCTGGCGCTCACGAGGCCATGATGCTCAAAGACTTGGCCAGCGCCGCGGCCATGAGCCCAGCCAAAGCACACCGCTACTTGGTGAGCTTTCAGCGCCTAGGCCTGGTGGTGCAAGACGATGCCTCCAACCGATACGACTTGGGCCCCAGCGCCCTGCGCATGGGCTTGGCCAGCCTGACCCGGCTCGACGCCGTGCGGCTGGCCCGCGCAGCCATGCCCGCTTGGGGCGACGCCATTGGCCACACCATGGCGCTGGCGGTTTGGGGCAACCAAGGCCCCACCATGGTGCATTGGCAAGAGGCCAGCAAAACCGTCTCCGTCAGCTTGCGCTTGGGCGACGTGATGCCGCTGCTGAGCTCGGCAACGGGCCGGTGTTTTTTGAGTTTCATGGGGCGCAACGCCAACCGCACTGCCGCTGGCCACGACCAACGCCTGATGGGCGACATGCTCACCAGCGAACTGGCCATAGAAAAAAAGCACCCACGCGTGGGCGTGCCGCACACGCAAGCGCAAGTCAAAGCCTTGTGCGCAGAGGCTAGGCAGCAAGGCCTTGCCCGCGTGGTTGACGCTTTGATACCGGGCGTGGCCGGTTTGTGCGCACCGGTTTTCGACGCGCAAGGGCACATGGTGCTGGGCATTGTGGCCTTGGGTGGTGCCGGCGGGTTTGACAGCCGTTGGGATGGCCACGTGGCCAATACACTGCGCCAAGCTGCCAACGCATTGAGCCAAGACTTGGGCTGGTCTGACACGGGTCCATAGCGGCACACAGACACGCATCCAACCAAGCCACACAGGGCACGGCGCAAGCTACACAGCGCAACGCATGAGGGACAACGCATTAGGGACAAGGTATGAGGGACAGGGCATGAACACCACATCGACGCAAAACAAGCGCACTCGCGGCAATCACAGCAATCAGAGCAGTTACAGCAGCCGCAGCGACCAAACCACCCTAAACAAGTCACCCAGTCGCCGGCAGTGTTTACAGTGGGGCGCAGCCAGCGCACTGACGGCCCTGCCGTTCGCGCCGCTGTCCCCGCTGGCAGCCCTTGCATCACGCGCACACGCCGCTAGCGCCGACTTGCTGCTGCCCAGCAGCGAGTTGGTCTACGACTTGGAAGGCATGCAAAACGGCTTGCGCTACAAGGCCAGCGCCACGCTGCGTTGGCAGCGCAACACGCAAGCCTACGAGGCGGAGCTGTCGGCCCGCATTCTGATTGTGTTCAAGCGCCGCCAACTCAGCCAAGGTGTGCTCAGCGATTTTGCGCTGCGCCCGCAGCGCTTCACAGACGAAGGCAAGCGCATTCGCCAAGCGTCGTTTGACGCGTCTAACCA
>JANREF010000177.1:18226-27942 GCA_030726195.1 Burkholderiaceae bacterium
GCTTCACAGACGAAGGCAAGCGCATTCGCCAAGCGTCGTTTGACGCGTCTAACCAGCGCATCGACTACACAGAAAGCGGCCCAGCGCCTTGGAACGAGCACGCACAAGACCGGTTGAGCATTTATTTCATGCTGCCGCAACTCATGGCACAAGCCCGCCTGCACCAGCACAACACCATCACACTGCCCGTGTCCAGCGCCAACAGCCTGAGCACCTGGCAACTGCGCCTAGACGGGCGAGACGCCATCACGACGCCCATGGGCTCTTACTCGGCACAACGTATTTCGCGCGTGGCGCAAGCGGCCAATGACACCCAGGCCACCCTGTGGTTTGGTGGTGCGCAAGATGTTTTGCCACTGCGCATCAGGCTGGAAGACGGCGATGGCACTTGGCTGGAGCAAAGCCTCGCCAGCCAGCGCCGCTTGGACGATTTGCCACAAGGCTGACTTGAAAATCACCAATAACCCCACATTTACCAACAAGAAGCCCAACGCGGCGCGCAAGCCCCGCGTTTTTGCGACTATATTGAAGCTGTGAGAACCACTGGAGATTCATCATGAACATGCTGTACGACTCAGATACGTTCTCTGTATTACATATTCTGGCCAACGAAGACAACGACGCGCTGCCCAGCGCCGACGCGCCCCATATGGGCAGCGACGGCACGGCACACCCGCAAATGCCACGCCACGGCTTTGAAATCGTAGACAAGCGCAGCGGCAAAGAGCTCTACCTCGATGGCTCTTGGGCTGAGTTTTTTCAAATCCACATCAACGACTGGCAACGCACCACCCCCACCCAAGATGAGGTTGAGGCCTTGCTAGACGGCTATGCCACATTGGCTCAAAACCCACTGGTTGTTCACTGAGCAGTGCGCGGCTGCGCCTCGGCCCGCTCGCGGCGCTGGCGTACGGCTGCTTGCCACGCTGGGCGTTGGCGTTGTGGGCCTTGGCATGTTGGTCGGTTGCGCCAGCACGGCGCTGCCGCCCAGCCCCGCCACTACGCTCACACCCATGCGCGTGGAAGCACTCAACAACACACACAGTCTAGGTGCTGGTGTGTTGATGTTGGGCGAGCAACACGATGCGCCCGAGCACCAGCAGCTGCACGCATTGGTGGTTGCGCACTTGCTATCGCAAGAGCGCCTAGCCGCCGTGGTCATTGAAATGGCACACGCCGAGGGGCAAACCACAGCCTTGGCCGATACCGCCTCAGAGGCCCAAGTTCAGCAAGCCCTGCATTGGAACGACGACGAATGGCCATGGGCCAGCTACGGCCCCGCCATCATGCGTGCCGTACGGGCGCACATACCGGTGCTGGGTGGCAACTTGCAGCGCGCGCAAGTCACCGCCGCCATGCAAGACAACAACCTGCAAAACGCCGTCTCGCCCGGTGTGTGGGCCCACCACTTGGAAGCGGTGTACACCGGCCACTGTGCCTTGGTGCCCAAAACCCAACTCGCCCCCATGGCACGGGTGCAAGTTGCGCGCGACCAGCGCATGGCGCAAACCATAGAGCGCGCCGTCGTGCCCGGCAAAGTGGTCTTGCTCTTGACAGGCAGCGCCCATGCCAACAAACGTGTGGGCGTGGCACAGCACTTGAGGGTGCCCAGCGTGTCTATCCAATTGGCTGCCACCAGCGGCGCGGACACCTACAGCCACAGCAAGACGGGGCAAGACTTGGATACAAGCAATGCATTCGACTGGGTCTGGGCCACACCGGAACTGGCACCCGTGGACTACTGCGCGCAATTCAAGGCGCAAATAAAGCGCAAATGAAGCGCGAATAAAACTCAAATAAAGCGCAGCAGTGCCAGTCGAGGCCGCCTTAGAGCCCAAGCAACAAGCTGACACGGCCGTGCGCAAGCCCTGGCGCCAGCAACCGAGTGGCTACAGCCAGCGCCGCACGCGTTGACAGTACGCGCTGTAGTGCGCACCAAACAAGGCAGACAAAGCTTGTTCTTCGGCGCGAATTTGCATCAAGGTGATGTAAGCCACAAACACCGGCAACACACACAAGGCCCACGCGCTGGACAACCAAGCTGCCCAGCCGACCAAGGTGATGGCATCTGCCAGGTAAATAGGGTTGCGACTGTTGGCAAACACACCGGTTTGCACCAAGGCCGAGGCCTGCTCAGGCATCACGGGATTGGGCGTGGTGCGCTGGGCCCGCATGGTGGCCAAAGCCAAGGCCATGATGGCCAGCGCCAGGGTCCACAAGCCTATGGCCGTGACGTGTGGCGCTTGCCATGGGCTGGGCCATTGGGCCCACTGCGCCCAAGGCGGTGCGCCGGCCAAGTGCCACATGGCCCAAGCGCACACCAGTGTGACCACCGGTGGCGGCACCCAGGTTGTGCGCACGCCTGAACCGGTGCGCCCCAGCTTCATTTACGCGTGCTTGCGAATGGCTGCGGCCAAGGTGCTGACCATTTGGTCGATGTGCGACTGCTCCACGATAAAGGGTGGCGCAAACACCAAGTTCTCGCCTGCAGGACGCACCATCACACCGTTGTGGTAACACTCCAAGAAGATGTCGTAGGCGCGTTTGCCGGGCGTACCGGGCAAACCCTTGAGCTCCACGGCAGCGGCCAAGCCCAAGCTGCGAATACCCACCACGTTGGGCAAGTCCTTCATCGTGGCATGCATGGCATCACCCAGCACTTTGCCCATCTCACCAGCACGCGCGAACAGGTTTTCTTGCTTGTAAATCTCCAAGGTAGCCAGCGCGGCGGCACAAGCCACGGGATGACCCGAGTAGGTGTAGCCGTGCAAAAACTCAATCACATGCTCGGGGCCATTCATCATCGCGTCGTACATGTGGTCGCGGCAAATCACGCCACCCATTGGGAATACGCCGTTGGTCACTGCCTTGGCGAAGTTGAGCATGTCTGGAATGACGCCAAAGAAATCGGACGCGAAAGGCGTGCCCAAGCGACCAAAGCCTGTGATGACCTCATCAAAAATCAGCAAAATGCCGTGCTTGTCGCAAATCTCGCGCAAACGCTTGAGGTAGCCTTGCGGCGGGATGTACCAGCCGGCGCTGCCCGCAATGGGTTCCACGATGATGGCTGCGACGTTGCTCGGGTCGTGCAAGGGCAGGATGCGGTTTTCAAGGTCGGCCAGCACGTCCGTTTCCCACACGGGCTCGGCGTTGTGCACAAAGGCGTGCTTCACCGGGTCGTGAATGAAGGCCATGTGATCCACGCGTGGCAGCATGGCGCCGCCAAAAGCTTTGCGGTTGGCGGGAATGCCACCCACGCTGATGCCACCAAAGCCAACGCCGTGGTAGCCACGCTCGCGGCCAATGAACACGGTGCGATGGCCTTCGCCACGGGCGCGGTGGTAGGCCAGCGCCATTTTGAGTGAGGTGTCTGCCGCTTCTGAGCCGGAGTTGCAAAAGAAGACGCGGTTTAGGTCACCCGGTGCCAGATCGGCAATGGCCTTGGAGGCCAAAAATGCCTTGTCGTTAGAGGCTTGGAATGCAGTGGAGTAGTCCAGCGTATCCAGCTGGGTCTTGATGGCGTTGGCGATAGGATCACGCCCGTGGCCAGCCGCGACGCACCACAAGCTAGACACACCATCGACAACTTGCTTGCCATCGTGCGTGGTGAAGTGCATACCTTTTGCGCCCACCAGAACACGCGGGTCCTTTTTAAAGTGGCGATTAGGCGTGAAGGGCAACCACTGGTTGTCCATATTGAATTCAACAGCACCCATGACAAATCTCCTCGCTTATAAATTAATTGGTGTCTCACATTAGAAGTTGTGGCTCACGGGATAATTTTGGCAGCAATTTCACAGAAAAACCGCCGCGCACGCCCCTGAATTTGCAGGCTACAACGCCTTGCTGACTTGGCCGTACTGCACAATGCAAGCTTGCGCGAAAATAATGAACTATGAACTCGACTTATATATTGACGCTATCGTGCCCTGACCGCCTAGGTTTGGTGCACGCGGTATCGGGCTTTTTGCTGTCTGCACACGGCAATATTGAAGAAGCCAACCAATTCAACGACCACGACACCGGCTTGTTTTTCATGCGGGTGCAGTTTGCGCTGGACCAGCCCAACGAGGGCCTGCTGGCGCAATGGGGCGAGTTCGCCTCTGGCTTTGGCATGCAGTGGAGCTTGCACCAAGCCGCCCAGCGCATGCCCACCGTCCTCATGGTCAGCCAACAAGGCCATTGCCTCAACGACTTGCTGTTCAGATGGCACAGCGGCGTGCTGCCTATTGACATACGCGCCATCATCAGCAACCACCGTGACTTCTACCAACTCGCGGCGAGTTACAACGTACCGTTTCACCACATTCCCGTAACGCCCGCCACCAAAGCGCAAGCCGAAGCCAAAGCTTTGGAAGTGGTGCGCTCTGAGGGTGCTGAACTGGTGGTGCTGGCACGCTACATGCAAATTTTGAGCGACGACATGTGCCAAGCCTTGAGCGGCAAAGCCATCAACATTCACCACAGCTTTTTGCCCAGTTTCAAAGGCGCCAAGCCTTATCACAAGGCCTTCGACCGGGGCGTCAAGCTCATCGGTGCGACCGCACACTACGTGACAGCAGACTTGGACGAAGGCCCCATCATTGAGCAAGACGTGGCCCGCGTAGACCACAGCCAAACCGTGGAAGACCTCACTGCCATTGGCCGCGACACCGAAAGCCAAGTGTTGGCCCGTGCCGTCAAGTGGCACAGCGAGCACCGCGTCATCGTCAACGGTCACCGCACGGTAGTGTTCAAGTAAACAAGGACCCCTCGCATGACCGCTCGCATACCGCCCATTCAATGCCTGCTCACCTTTGAAGCATTGGCCAGGTTGCGCAGCGTCACGCAAGCTGCGGACGAGCTGTTTGTCACGCCCAGCGCCGTGAGTCACCGCGTCAAGCAGCTGGAGCAAATCATTGGTGTGAAGCTGTTTGGCCGTGCGGACTTTTCGCTCACAACCGAAGGCATCGAGTATTTGGCGCATGTGCGCGAAGGCTTGAACATTTTGGGCCGCTTCCCCAGCCAAAGCACGCAAAACGGACGGCGCAAACTGCGCTTGGCCATCACGCCCACGTTTGCGCGCTCCATGCTGATGCCGCGCATTCGCCAATTCATAGACGCCTACCCCGAAATCGACCTCACGCTGCAAGTCTCTATTCCGCTGCTAGACGTGGTGGCCGAGGACGCAGACCTGACCATTCGCTTTGGCACCGGACGCTACGCCGACGTCGAGCACGAATGCATTTTGAAAGACGATGTCGCCGTCTTGGCCTCCCCCGCTTATGTGCGTGAATGGGGCCCCTTTGCCACACCCCAAGACTTGGAGCATGCCAAGCTGCTGCGCTCGCCGTTAGAGCCTTGGCGCACGTGGCTGGCCGCCGTAGACCTCGACTGGCCCGAGCCCACAGAAGGATCCTCCTTCAATGACATTGGCCTGATGTGCGACGCCGCCGCCCACGGCCTGGGCGTGGCCTTGGTGCGTAACAAACTGGGCGCACCGTGGTTGGACAGCGGCACGCTCATCAAGCTGTTCGAGCGCGAAGTCCCCAGCCCCCACGCCCACTACCTGTGTTGGCGCACGGGCGCCATGGACCGCTGGGAGTGCGCCACGTTTGCGCAGTGGCTCAAAAGCGCCATCAGTTGAAGACGCCTGCACGGGCTCTTGGATTGAAATTTGCGCACCTTGGAGCGCAAAGTTATTCACACGGGCACGCGCCCTTTCTCATAAACTGAGCGGTATGAACGCCGCAACCTCCACAGAACACATCTCATCCATGGCCCGCGCAGAGCGCCAGGCCCAAGTGGTGAGCGCGCTTAGCCAGCACCTGCCCAGCCACGCTTTGCTGTGGCAACGCGAAGACACCGTGCCCTACGAGTGCGACGGCCTCACCGCCTACCGAGAGCGCCCCATGGTGGTGGCCTTGCCAGAAAACGAGGCGCAGGTCAGCGCCGTACTCAAGACTTGCTACGCGCTGGATGTGCCAGTCGTGGCGCGCGGCGCTGGCACGGGCTTGTCGGGTGGCGCGCTGCCACACAAAATGGGCGTCACGCTGAGCTTGGCCAAGTTCAACCGCATTCAACGCATAGACCCGATCAGTCGCACTGCAGTCGTGCAATCGGGCGTGCGCAACTTGGCCATCAGCGAGGCCGCAGCCCCGCACGGCCTGTACTACGCACCCGACCCGTCCAGCCAAATCGCCTGCACCATCGGCGGCAACGTGGCCGAAAACTCTGGCGGTGTGCACTGTCTCAAGTACGGCCTCACCGTACACAACGTGCTCAAGGTGCGGGGCTTCACCATGACCGGCGACCCCATCACCTACGGCAGCGACGCCTTGGACGCGCCCGGCTACGACTTGCTCAGCGTGCTGGTGGGCAGCGAGGGCATGTTGTCCGTCATCACCGAAGTCACGGTCAAGCTCGTGCCCAAGCCGCAGCTGGCGCGCTGCATCATGGCCAGCTTCGACGATGTGCGCAAGGCAGGCGACGCGGTAGCCGCGGTGATTGCGGCAGGCATCATTCCAGCAGGCTTGGAGATGATGGACAAGCCCATGACCGCCGCCGTAGAAGACTTTGTGCATGCGGGCTACGACTTGAACGCCGAAGCCATTTTGTTGTGCGAGTCAGACGGCACGCCTGAAGAGGTCGCGGAAGAAATCGAGCGCATGAGCGCGGTGCTCACCGCCGCTGGCGCCTCGGCCATTGCGGTTAGCAAAGACGAGGCGGAGCGCCTGCGTTTTTGGAGCGGGCGTAAAAACGCATTCCCGGCATCCGGGCGCATGAGCCCCGACTACATGTGCATGGACTCGACCATTCCACGCAAGCGACTCGCCGACATCTTGTTGGCCATCGCTGAGATGGAAAAGAAATACCAGCTGCGCTGCGCCAACGTGTTTCACGCCGGCGACGGCAACTTGCACCCGCTGATTTTGTTTGATGCAAACGACCCAGACCAACTGCACCGCTGCGAACTGTTTGGTGCCGACATCTTGGAAACCAGCGTCGCCATGGGCGGCACGGTTACGGGCGAGCACGGCGTGGGCATTGAAAAACTCAACTCCATGTGCGTGCAGTTCAGTGCGGGCGAAAACGCCCACATGTTGTCGGTCAAAAGCGCCTTTGACACCAAGGGCTTGCTCAACCCCGGTAAAGTGATCCCCACACTGCAGCGCTGCGCCGAGTACGGCAAGATGCTGGTACGCGGCGGGGCGATTGCCCACCCCGAGCTAGAGCGTTTTTAACGCACACACCCGCAAGGACACGCCCATCATCACCAGCCACCACATGGGCGTTGGCCTTGCCAACGTGGCCCGTTTCACCAAGTCTGCCGTGTCCACAGCCGCGACACGCCCTAAGCCTGCCGAGCTTGCCAAGATGACGCCAATGGTGGTGCTGGCGGCATTGCAGGCATTGACGGCATTCGCCACATTCGCCACATTCGCCAAGTCTCAGGGGCACGACATGCCAGAGGCACTGCAATGAATGCGCTACAAGGCTTGGCGTGGTTGCTGGGGCTGCAAACCATAGGCGAGCTCTTGGCACGCGGCTTGGCCCTGCCTTTCCCGGGGCCCGTCATTGGTTTGCTGTTGCTGCTACTGGCCCTGCGTAGCCCACACGTGCAACGCAGCGTCGGCGCCGTTGCTGCGTTCTTGCTGTCGCACTTGTCGCTGTTGTTCGTGCCCGTTGGCGTGGGCGTGATGACCCACTTGCACGTACTGGCGGACAACGGCGTGCGTTTGGCTGTGGTGATTGTGGCCTCCACACTCATAGGTTTGTTTGTCACCGCGTGGACCCTGCACAGGCTCATGCGCGGCCCCTTGGCCAGTGCCGAGGCGGCAGCACCCCCAGCGTCACAAGCCACCGCCAGCGACGCTGGGCAGGAGGGCGCGCCATGAGCGAGTTTGTGGAATTGTGGGTGTACCTGGCGTCTACGCCGCTGTTCGGCCTGACCGCCACCTTGGTCACCTACGTGCTGGCGCAGGCGTTTTACGCACGCATGCAGCATGCGCCGTGGGCCAACCCCACCCTGTGGTCCGTGCTGCTGATTGCGACTGGCTTGCTGCTCACCGGCGTGGCCTACCCCACCTACTTCTCGGGCGCGCAGTTCATACACTATTTGCTGGGCCCGGCAGTGGTGGCCATGGCCTGGCCGCTGTGGCTGCGCCGCATCGAGCTCAAAAGCTACTGGCTGCGGTTTGTGGGCGCGGCCCTAGCTGGCGGCGCTGCCGCTGTGGCCAGCGCCGTGACGCTGGCATGGGCGCTGGACTTGCCATCAGAGGTCTTGTTGTCGCTGGTGCCCAAGTCGATCACCGCGCCTGTGGCCATGGGTGTGGCGGAAAAAATTGGCGGCGTACCCGCCTTGGCCGCAGTGTTCGCGGTGCTCACCGGTATGGTGGGCTCGCTCAGTGGGCGTTACTTGTTTGACGCCATGGGCCTAGGCTTTGACCGAGCAGGCTGGATGGCCAGGGGCTTTGCACTGGGCACGGCCTCACACGGCATTGGTGCGGCGCGCGCCACACAAGTCAACGCCGACGCAGGCGCTTATGCAGGCTTGGCCTTGGGCTTGCAAGTGGTGCTGGGCTCGCTGCTGCTGCCGCTGATTTGGCGGCTGCTCTGAGGCGTCTCGCCACAAGCACCCCCCCCTGCCCACAAACCAGCATCCGCTAGCAAGCGCAGGGCAACGCTACGACGTGGCAAGCCCAGCCGCAACACAAGCAACATGCCAGCCAACAACGTCGACAAAGAGCTCGGCAACGAGGCCCAGAAAAAAGGGCCACCGAAACGGTGGCCCTTGTTGCTTGCGCTAAGGCTTGTTAGCGCAATTTGCGCAATTCGCCGTTGGCCAGTTTGTCTTGGTACTTTTGCAGCTCGCGTTTGACCAC
This sequence comes from Burkholderiaceae bacterium, assembly GCA_030726195.1. Taxonomy (GTDB): domain Bacteria; phylum Pseudomonadota; class Gammaproteobacteria; order Burkholderiales; family Burkholderiaceae_C; genus RS62. The sequence continues at coordinate 27,091 of JANREF010000177.1, forward strand.
GGGCATCAAGAAGTACAAACCAATCACGTTGGGCAACGCCATGATAAAGATCATGGAGTCAGAGAAGTCGATCACAGGGCCCAAGGTCATGCTGGAGCCGGCAACCACACAGGCCAAGAAAAACACCTTGAACACAATGCCGCTGCCTGCACCAAACAGGTAGGTCCAGGCCTTGAAGCCGTAGTAGAACCACGACAGCATGGTGGAAAACGCAAACAAGACCACGGCCAAAGCCAACAGCAATGGGAACCACGAAATGGCGCTACCAAATGCCGCAGAAGTGAGTGCCACGCCTGTCTCGCCCGTGCTCATTGAGCCGGTGATGATGATGACCAAAGCCGTCATGGTGCAAATCACCACGGTGTCGATGAACGGCTCCAGCAGTGCCACGTAGCCCTCGGTCACAGGCTCGTTGGTTTTGACGGTCGAGTGCGCAATAGCAGCCGAGCCAATACCCGCCTCGTTGGAGAATGCGGCGCGCTTAAAGCCCTGAATCAACGCACCCACCACGCCACCGGCCACGCCAGCACCAGTGAACGCACCTTCCAGAATTTGGCCAAATGCCCAGCCGATTTTGTCGGCATTGATGAGCAAAATCACCACGCCTGCACCCACGTACAGCACCGCCATAAAGGGCACGACTTTCTCTGTGGTTTTAGCAATTGAGGTTGCGCCGCCAATAATGACCGCACCCACCAAGCCCGCCAACACCAAACCAAACAACCAACCCAGGCCGTTCAAAAAGCTGCTGTCGCCACCGGTTACGCCCAGCACTTGGCTGAAAGCTTGGTTGGCTTGGAACATGTTGCCCCCGCCAATCGCGCCACCAATACAGCACACCGCAAACACCAC
>JANREF010000178.1:0-2199 GCA_030726195.1 Burkholderiaceae bacterium
GCGCGCCCGCAGCGTTACTGAGAGCTTTCTCGCTCGACCAACGTGGTGGGCAGCAGCACAGAGCGTTGTGCTTTGCCTTGCATGGCTGCAAGCAAACTGTCCACGAGCTCTCGCGCGGCCAGAGCCAAGGGCTGGCGCACGGAGGTGATGGACGGGTGCACAAATTCGGATGCCACCACGTCGTCGTAGCCGACGACTTTCACGTCTTTCGGGACGCTCATGCCTGCATCGGCCAGCACGGCTACCAAGCCCATGGCCACGGCATCGCTGAAGGCGAATGCGCCGTCGATGCTGCCTACAGTTTTCAACCATGCGGCCATTTGTGGGCGGTTTTCACCAGCGGTGAATGCCACGGGCAACTGCAGCTCTGGCGATGGAGCCAAGCCAAACTCATGCAGCGCTTGCCGGTAGCCTTGCGCGCGCAGGGCGACTTCGGGGTGGTCTTCATTGCCCAAAAAGGCAATGCGCCTGCAGCCGCGCTGCAGCAAGTGGCGGGTGGCCAAGTAGCCGCCCAAGGCGTTGTCTGAGCCAATGACGGTGTAGCGTGCGCCGGGCATGTGCGCGCCCCACACCACTTTGGGGAATTGGCGTAGGGCCAGTTCGTTGAGGTAGTCGTGGCTTTCGGCTTGCCCAATCACAATCACGCCACCTGCGCGCCCCGTCTCCACCATGTCGGCGAGCTGTTCACGCTTGTTCAAGTCAAATCGGGCCAGCAACATGTCTAGGCCGCGCTGGCTCAACTCATCGGCCAAGTGGCCCACCATGTTCATCATGAAGGGGTCGGTGGCGGCTTGGCCTTGGTCTAGCAACAGCACCACACCCACTGTGTTGACAGCGCCTTTGCGCAAACCAGCGGCAGCGGCGTCGACGCGGTAGTTGAGCTTGGCGGCCAGCTCCATGACGCGGTGGCGGGTTTGTTCGTTGACCAAGTCGCTGCCGCTCATGGCGCGTGAGATGGTGGCGGTGGACACTCCGGCCATGCGCGCAATATCGGCCATTTGCACGCGTGCGCGCTTGCGCAGCGCGCTCGATGGCGAGGGCGTGGGCTTGGTGTCTTTTTCAGCGGTCATGCGGTGTATTATTTCACCAGCGGCTCAGCCCCTTGAGTCCGCGGGCCAGACGCATGCAAAAACCGGGGTGGCACAGAGGGCGCAAGGCCCGTGCTGCTGGGTGTTGCCCATGGTCTGCCCCAACGCATAGCCGCAACCACCAACAACCCAACCCCATACACCGCCATGCCCGCATCGCTTGCACCCCCTATTCATTTACTCAATGTGAGCGCCCTGGTGTTGGCGGGTGGGCAGGGCATGCGCATGGGTGGCGTGGACAAGGGTTTGCAGTTGTTGCGCGGCAAGCCACTGGTCTCACACGCACTGGCGCGCTTGAACAACCAAACATGCGGCGCGTTGGCGCACGTGGCCATCAGCGCCAACCGCAACATCGAGCAGTACCAAAGCCTAGGCTTTGAGGTGGTCTCAGATGTACAAGACTGGGGCGACTACCAAGGCCCCATGGCGGGCTTTCATGTGGGCTTGCAGCGTTGTGCCACCGACTATTTGTTGTGCGTGCCTTGCGACGCACCCCAATTCCCCTTGGACTTGGTACAGCGCTTGATGCAGGCCGTTGTGGATGGCGCGCCTGATTGCAAGTTGGCGATGGCAGCCACCACCGCACCCGATGGACGGCTGGTCCGACAGCCCGTGTTTGCCTTGATGCACCGCAGTTTGGCGCCCAGCCTAGAGGCGTTTTTGAACGCTGGAGAGCGAAAAATTGCGGCGTGGGCACACAACCAAGGGGTGGCCTGGGTGGTGTTTGAGCATGAGGGCGACTTTGCCAACGCCAATACCGCCAGCGAGCTGGCAAGCTTAGAGGTCGGCGCTGGTGTTGTTGCAGGTGCAGGGGTGGGTGGCGTATGAAAACACTTGCAGACATCACGGCAGCACTGGAAGGCTACGACCCGCAGGCGGTGTCGGTGGACGACGTGGTGCGTATCGCACTGACGTTGGTCGAGCCGCTGGGGCAAACAGGGCGCCAGTCGCAGACCGGCGCAGTGGGCGACGTGGGCAGCAAGCGCGCAGCCGACATCGAAACCGTGCCGCTACACGCCGCACGTTATCGCGTGTTGGCGCACGACGTGTTGGCCCCGTTCAATGTGCCTGCGCTCGACAATTCGGCGATGGACGGCTATGCCTTTCATCT
>JANREF010000178.1:2209-5429 GCA_030726195.1 Burkholderiaceae bacterium
CCGCGACGGCAGCGACCACCGAAGGCTTGAGCCTGGACGTGGTGGGTCAGCGCTTTGCCGGCGACGCCGCGCAGCAGCTCGCACCGCTGGCTGGCCAATGTGTGCACATCATGACTGGTGCACCCATGCCGCCGGGCACCAACACCGTGGTGCCCACCGAGCTGGTGACGTCGGATGGCAGCGCGCGCGTAACCATTCAAACGGCGCATCTCAAGGCTGGTGACAACCGCCGGTTGGCGGGTGAGGACTTGGCCGCAGGTGGTGTGGCGTTGGCGCAAGGGCAGGTGCTGCACGCCGCCGCCTTGGGTCTGCTGGCCAGCTTGGGCATGGCGCAGGTGGCCGTGGTGCGCCAACCTGTGGTGGCGTATTTCTCCACTGGTAACGAAGTGCAAGCGGTGGGGCAGCCACTTCGGGCGGGCGCGATTTACGACAGCAACCGAGCGGTGATGTGTGCCTTGTTGCACAGCTGGGGCGCGCAGGTGCTGGATATGGGTGCCATACCAGATGACCCGGTGCAGCTGGAGCAAGCGTTTCGCCATGCGGCTGAGCAGGCCGATATGGTCATCAGCAGCGGCGGTGTGAGTGTGGGCGAGGCCGACCACACCAAAGCCATGATGAAGCGGCTCGGCGACGTGGTGTTTTGGCGCGTGGCCATGCGCCCCGGGCGGCCTATGGCTGTGGGGCGTATTGGACATACGCCGGTGTTTGGCTTGCCCGGTAACCCAGTGGCGGTGATGGTAACGTTTTTAGCGTTTGTGCGTCCAGCGCTACAACGCTTGATGGGCACAACACCAACGCGGTTGCCCACCATCAGGGCCAAAAGCGCAGGCGATATTCGCAAGCGCGCGGGGCGCACCGAATACCAGCGCGCCAGCGTTCATGTGAATGCGCAAGGCGAGTATGTGGCCACTGTGTTACCCAACCAAGGCTCTGGCGTGCTCAGCGGCATGGTGCGTTCTCAAGGCTTGGTGGTGCTGGCGCACGACTGTGCCAGCGTGCGCAGTGGCGACTGGGTGGATGTGTGGTTGCTAGACCGCTTCATCTAGCCGCGTGTGGGCGCTGAGGCTGCGCGCTTGACCCACGCCCGGGCCTGAAGCCGTCCTTGCACGCGACCACTTCGGGTGGTCCGTTGACGCGCAGCGCTTGACCGGCTGCGCTGAGTCAGCCGTTTTTATTTGGCCAATATCTGGCGCAAACGCTTGGCCACTTGCTGGGCTGTGAGTGCCGACATGCGTTCGCGCAGTTGTGCGGCGGCGGCTTTGGTGCGTTCTTGGCGCTGTATGTCGTGCAGCTTGCCGAACAGGTCTCGTTTGACTTCTGTGATTTGCAGCTCGGCCTCGGCCAGCAGCAGCGCGTAACGGTCACGCTCTTCTATCGACGTTTGCAATGTGCTGATGCGGTGGGCCACATCGTCCCAGGACAAATTGTTGGCCTCGTCTGCATATTGGTCCAGCGGGATGAACATCTCGGGCAGGCGCTCACCCAGTGTTTCCAGTGAGGCGGTTTCCATCTCATCGACGCCAAAGTAGTCTGGCGCTTGTGCGGCTTGCTGCAGCCAGCTGTCCAGCTCGGCTTGCTCCAACGAGGCGGCTTTGCCAGCGGGCGATGCGCCCGATACCGGCGGCACGCTGCGCTGGGGCTCTTCTGTTGCAGGTGGCGTGATGTGTATCACCTTGCCTCTGGTCGATGGGACACGCCTGGGCGTGCTGGTGTGTGCGTTGGCCTCACCGCTGTCCAGAGCTGCGCCGTGGGCTGTGGTCTCGGGTGAGGCGCTGGTCTGGGCGTTTGATTCTGGTTCGTCCGCCGGCGTGTAGTCCATGGGGCTCCAACCCTTACCGGGGTGGTAGCGCAACAGCGTGTTGGAGTAGTCTGTTTGTGCTTTTTCGTTGGACATGGGCGAGGCTCTTGAATAGCGGACGGAAGCTGACTATATGGTCAAAACTATCGTTGTGCAATATTTGCTAATTAATTCATAGCGATTAGTGTCGTTTTTAGGGTGAAACATGAGGTATTCAGTGCCGTGTCACGTGCAGCACCAGGTGGGGTGGGGCTCACTTGCGCGACTGTGCATGGTTCAGAATGGCGTTAGCATTACATTAACCAACCGATCGGTCGGTTAATGGCTGTGATGCGATACGCGCGCAGTCGGATAACCAGCCAGTGGTTGGGGCGCAGTGCCGGTTGCAACCGTTGAACACAAGCAGCCGCTTGATCAACGGTTGAGCCCACCCAACAAGCCATCAACTGACCAATTAGCCAACGAATCCACCAACCCACTAACCCATTAACCCATTAACGAATCAAGAGACAACATGAAAGCCTATACCCAGCACTACATCAACGGCCAGTGGGTCAATGCGACCAGCAACCAAACCCTTGCCGTCACCGACTCCAACACCGAAGAGGTGATCGCAACCGTGCCACAGGGCACGGCCAGCGAAGCCGAGCAAGCGGTGTTGGCCGCGCGTGCGGCGTTTGCGTCTTGGTCTGCGCTGAGCGTGGAGGAGCGTGCAGGCTACTTGGATAAGGTGGCCGCCGGTTTGAAAGCCCGCGCCGAAGAGCTCACGGCCACCATTGCCCGCGAAGTGGGCATGCCACTGAAGATGGCGGGCATGGTGCAAGTGGGCATGCCCGTGTTCAACTGGGGCAACTTTGCCAAGGTGGCGCGCAATTTTGCATTTGAAACTGAGATCAAGCATTCGCTCATCGTGCGCGAGCCCATTGGCGTGGTGGGTTGCATCACACCTTGGAACTTCCCACTCAACCAAATTGCGCTCAAGGTTGCGCCAGCCATGGTTGCAGGCTGTACCGTGGTGCTCAAGCCCTCCGAAATTGCACCGCTCAACGCCATGATTTTGGCCGAGGTCATCCACGAGGCAGGCGTGCCCGCAGGCGTGTTCAACCTGGTGAACGGCTTGGGTCCTGAGGTGGGCGAGGTGTTGGCCAGTCACGCCGAGGTGGACATGGTGAGCTTTACCGGCTCCACCCGGGCAGGCAAGCGCGTGGGGGAGCTGGCTTCGCAAAGTATCAAGCGCGTGGCTTTGGAGCTGGGCGGCAAGTCGGCCAGCGTGGTGTTGGACGACGCCGATTTCGCGGCTGCCATCAAGGGCTCTATTGGTGCGTGCTTGCTCAACAGCGGACAAACCTGTTCGGCGCACACGCGCTTGTTGGTGCCTGAGTCGCGCTACGAAGAGGCCAAGGCCTTGGCGCAAGGCGTGAT
>JANREF010000179.1:0-3210 GCA_030726195.1 Burkholderiaceae bacterium
GGCTTGCACCCACACCACCCAAACACGTGGTGCTGGCCACAGGCCCAGAGCAAAGCGCCTATGACCAATTTGGCCAGCGGTATGCCCAAGCTTTGGCGCCACTGGGTATCGAGGTCACCTTGCGGCCCACATCGGGTGCGCAAGACAACCTCAACTTGCTGCGCAGCGGCGAGGTCGACTTGGGCTTTGTGCAAGGCGGCAGCATCAGCCTAACTCCCACCGATACCCAAGCCATCACCTCCTTGGGCAGCTTGTTTGTGGAGCCAGTGTGGGTGTTTTACACCGCTGCCCAACCTTGGACGCGTTTGCAGCAACTCAAAGGCAAGCGCGTGAACGTGGGCACAGTAGGCAGCGGTGTGCCCAACTTGTTCAATGCGCTGCTGGACGCCAACCACATGGCTGCCGGCGACATGACGCTGAGCACGCTGGACGAGACACCGGCCACCATTGCATTGATCAACAAACAAGTCGACGCCATCGTGTTTGTGTCAGCGCCAGAGTCCTTGTTGGTGCGCATGTTGCTGCAAACACCGGATGTACGTCTCATGCCGTTTGCACAAGCCAACGCTTACTCGCGCCAAATGCCCTACCTCGCGCCCGTGGCACTGCCCAGCGGTGTGGTCGATTTGGCCGCCCTCATACCCAGCACCGACGTGCCGCTGGTGGCCACCACCACCAGCTTGTTGGCGCAGGCAGACACGCACCCGGCCTTGTTGCAGTTGTTCAGCCAAGCGGCTGCGCGTATTCATGGCGGCGCGGGCTGGTTTAACAACGCGGGGACCTATCCCAACGCCGCGCAAAGCGAACTGCCTGTGGCGGACGAAGCCTTGCGCACCATGCGCGGTGGCACGCCCTTTTTGCAGCGCTACGTGCCGTTTTGGCTGGCCAATGTGATTGAGCGCATGTGGCTGGCCATGAGCGCCATTGTGGTGCTGGCCTTGCCGCTGTCACGCGTGGTGCCGCCGCTGTACACACTGCGTATTCGCTCGCGCGTGTTTCGCTGGTACAGCGAGTTGCGCGATATAGAAGCACAGGCAGCCCGCGGCGTACCCACCGCACAGCTGCTGGCGCAAATGAATGCGCTAGAAGCCAACGTAGCGCAGGTGCAAGTGCCGCTGTCGTACACCGACGAGTTGTATGCCTTGCGCCAACACATTGCGTGGACGCGCAGCAAGCTGCAAGCCTAGGCGCTTGAACCCTTGAACCCTTGAGCGCTTGACCCTTGATCTGGCCCTCTGATCTGGTCCTTTGAGTTGGTCGTTTGAGTTGGTCGTTTGAGCGCTTACGCGTCGCCGCTCAGCAACTGCAAGGCTTGCAGCTCCTGAAACAAGGCCTCATCGAGCGCAAGCGTAATGGCCACCTCAAAGCGGCCATCGCGCTCACCGCGCTGATCATCCACAGCCCAACGCCCAAGCCCCTCACCTGTGTCATCCGGCGCGCCACCATGGCTGTGCAGCCACGACAGCAGCGTTTGCACATCACCCTCTACCTGCGGCTGGTGCGCCAGCACGACACTGGCAGCAATGTCTAGGCTGGCGCGGGTGTCGTCACCCGCGCCCTGGCTGATGTCCAACCAGTCCAAGGTCATGGTGTGCCGCATTGCAGGCTGGACTCAATGCCTGAAATGGCGCACACCCGTGAACACCATGGCCACGCCACGCTCGTTGGCTGCGTCAATCACCTCTTGGTCGCGCATAGAGCCGCCTGGATGAATGACGGCAGTGGCACCCGCGTCCACCACCACATCCAGACCGTCTCGGAACGGGAAGAAAGCGTCGCTGGCCACCACTGTGCCGGCCAAGCTGAGCGAGGCGTGCTCGGCCTTGATGCTGGCGATGCGTGCCGAGTCAAGGCGGCTCATTTGACCTGCGCCCACGCCCATGGTCATGCCGTCTTTGCAAAACACAATGGCGTTGGACTTCACAAACTTGGCCACTTTCCAGGCAAACAACAAGTCGGCCATTTGCGCCGGTGTGGGGGCGAGCTTGGTCACGACGGTGCAGTCGGCTAGGGTGAGTTCGTGGTTATCGGCTGTTTGCATCAGCAAGCCTGAGCCCACGCGCTTGACGTCCATGGCGTTCAAGCCCTTGGCCCACGCGCTGTCGCCGCCTGGTGGCAAGGCAATTTGCAACACGCGCACATTGGCCTTGGCTTTGAACACCTCCAAGGCAGCGGCGGTGTACTCGGGTGCCATGAGCACCTCTACAAACTGGGTGCTGATGGCTTTGGCCGCGGCTTCATCGACCACACGGTTGAGCGCAATAATGCCGCCAAAAGCGGAGGTGGGGTCGGTTTTGAACGCCTGTTGGTAGGCGCTCACTGCGTCGCTGGCCACGGCCACGCCACAGGGGTTGGCATGTTTCACGATCACGCAAGCGGCTTGATCAAAGCTCTTCACGCATTCCCAAGCCGCATCGGCGTCGGCAATATTGTTGTACGACAGCTCTTTGCCTTGCAGCTGCTTGGCCGTGACCAATGAGCCGGGAGCAGGGTTCAAGTCGCGGTAGAACGCGGCGCTTTGGTGCGGGTTCTCGCCGTAGCGCAAATCTTGCAGCTTCACAAATCGCCCGTTGGACTGCGCTGGGAACGTCTGCACGCTGTGGTCGCTCAGCTTGTAGGCCGACAAGTAATCGCTGATGGCGCCGTCGTAGTCGCTGATGCGGTTGAACGCGGCCACAGACAGCGCAAATTTGGTGGCTTGACTCACCACACCGTCGGCCTTGAGTTCGGCAATGACTTGTGCGTACTGACCTGCATCAGTGAGCACGGCCACATCTTTCCAATTTTTGGCCGCACTGCGCACCATGGCTGGGCCGCCAATATCGATGTTTTCAATCGCGTCTTCCAAGGTGCAGCCGGGTTTGGCCACCGTGGCCTCAAAGGGGTATAGGTTGACCACCAGCAAGTCGATGGTGTCTATGCCGTGGGCCTGCAGCGCAGCCATGTGCTCGGGCACATCGCGCCTGGCCAGCAAGCCACCGTGCACTTTGGGATGCAGGGTTTTAACGCGACCGTCCAACATCTCTGGAAAGCCCGTCATATCGGCCACCTCGGTGACCTGCAAGCCAGCTTGCGCCAGCAGCTTGGCCGTGCCGCCCGTGGAGAGCAGACCAATGTTGAGTGCGGCCAAGGCTTGGGCGAGTTCGACGACGCCGGTTTTGTCGGATACGGAAATCAGTGCGTTCATGTTGTGCGTTGCGTTAGGGTGGG
>JANREF010000179.1:3310-5378 GCA_030726195.1 Burkholderiaceae bacterium
CAAGAGCTGGTGCTGCAACAACTTTTTACGCAAGGTGTTGCGGTTGATACCCAGCCACTGGGAGGCCAGCGACTGGTTGTTGTTGGCACGCGCCATGATTTCTTGCAACAGCGGCTTTTCGACCACGTTCATGACCATGTCGTAAACGCCGTGTGGCTCACTGCCACCCAAATCGGCAAAGTAGGTGTGCATGCTGTCGCGCACATTTTTTTCTATATCGTGTCGGCTCATGGTGCTGGTTGTTATCTTGAAAGAGCTGCGGTGTTGCGTATTGGTAGAACACGTAATGGGGTAACGGATATCAGAGAATTAGAGACTTTGAGTCGTCAGTTGGCCCTATTGGCATTGGCATTGGCATTGGCATTGGTGCTGGTGCGCCTCACGCCGCGGACTCGGCCAACTCAGCCAACTCAGCCGTGTTGGGGTTGCGTGCCTCAGATGCCGCGCGCACGCCCCACATAGCAGGCAATGTATGCAATTGCTCGCTGGCCCAAGCCTCAAAATAATCGCTCACGGCTTGGAGCTGGGTGTGCGCATCGGTGAGTGTGTTCACATGGCGGCGCAGCACATCCCCACTGGGCAGACTTTGCGCGTACCAGCCGAGATGTTTGCGTCCCGAGCGCACGCCGGTGAATTCGCCGTACAGCTCATGGTGCTCGCGCAAGTGGGCCAGCATCCATTGCTGAAGCTCTTGCGGGGTAGGTGGTGCGAGCAACTCCCCACTGGCCAGGTAGTGGGCCATTTCTCTAAATATCCAAGGCCTCCCCTGTGCCGCGCGCCCCACCATCACGGCGTCTGCGCCTGTGGCGGCCAATACGGCTTTGGCGGCTTGCGGGCTGTTCACGTCGCCATTGGCCACCACGGGGATAGACACGCGCGACTTGATGTCGGCTACTGTATCGTGCTCGGCAAAGCCCTTGTAGCCCTGCTCGCGCGTGCGGCCATGAATGGTCAGCATGGCCACGCCCGCCTCTTGCGCGGCCAAGGCCAAGCTGCGCGCATTTTTGGCGTGTTGCGCCCAGCCTGTGCGCATCTTGAGCGTGACGGGCACACCGTGGGGCTGGCAGGCCTGTACCACGGCGGACACAATCTCTATGGCCAACACCTCGTCTTGCATCAGCGCCGAGCCCGCCCATTTGTTGCACACCTTTTTGGCCGGGCAACCCATGTTGATGTCTATGATTTGGGCACCACGCTCTATGTTGTAGCGCGCCGCATCGGCCATCATCTGCGCTTCTGTGCCCGCAATTTGCACCGCAATCGGGGCCGCTTCGCCATCGTGGTTGGCACGCCGCGAGGTCTTCAGGCTGTCCCACAAGTCGCGCCTTGACGTGACCATTTCACTCACCGCGTAGCCTGCACCCAGCGCTTTGCACAGTTTGCGAAAAGGCCTATCGGTGACCCCCGCCATGGGGGCCACAAACAAGTTGTTGGGAAGTGTGTAGGGGCCTAAGTTCAAAGCGCGAGGGTGTGAAGGCTTGCTTAAAATTTAAGCATTATTGTAAGCCACTGTGGCAAGCCACAGAGGACATAGGTTGTCAGCGCTGCGCCTATACTGCCAACGCAATGAACGAATGGCTTCAATTACTGCTGAACTGGCTAAGCCTACCCGAGGTGGGCCTACCCACGCTGTTCGTGGTGGCCTTCGTGTCGGCCACCTTGCTACCCATGGGGTCGGAGGCGGCCTTGTTTGGCTTGGTCACGCTCAAGCCCGAGCTGTTTTGGCCCGCTATTGCCGTGGCCACTGTGGGCAACACGGCCGGCGGTGCACTCAGCTGGGCCATGGGACTGGGGCTGCACACCGCGGTGGATGTGTCGCGCCACCAACGCAATCCAGACGACCACACACCACGGCGCTATCAAAACCGTGCGGGCCAGTGGGCATTGGACTGGTTGGCACGCTTGGGACCCAAAGCCTGTTTGCTGAGCTGGCTGCCCATTGTGGGCGACCCTCTGTGCGCCGTTGCCGGTTGGCTGCGTCTGCCCTTTTGGCCATGCGTGTTCTACATGGCCTTGGGCAAGCTGCTGCGCTACATCACCCTCACCTATGCGTTGGTCTGGGGCTGGG
>JANREF010000180.1 GCA_030726195.1 Burkholderiaceae bacterium
AAATCAGCAGGCGGCATCGAGTTGATGGGCAAAGCGGCCCTGCAAGAAGACCCGCACATGGCCATGATCTCCAGCTACCGGCGCAAGCTGAGCATGGCACTCAACTGAACTCACTTACGGACCAAGGTAGACCAAGAAGATATATTTTTGAATACATTAGTTTCAATTAAAATGCAATCTTTTACAGAAGAGATTGCATATGAAAAAACATCTTTTTGGTTTGACCTGCGCGGCCATCCTCAGCGCGTGCGGTGGCGGCGGGGGCAGCACTGACAATTCAAATCCAAACAACGGCACAGACCCCATTGATCGTTACATTGGCACCTGGAACAGAAAATGCGACACATGGTCTATGGACGATATCAGCGACACGAATGGAAAAGGCATCAGCGTCATCGAGTCCATCAAAATTGAGAAAACGTCATCGGTCAAGGCAAGCTACGTCTACACGGTCAAAGTCTTTGCAAACGCCGACACACAATGCGCGGCTCAGCCGATTGCGACCATCGTCAAAACTGGTCTAAACAATGCCAACTCGGACACTTCCAACGCCATCATGACCACAAGTTTTGGCGTAAACGAGTTGAGCTACATCGGCACTCAGTCCTTGAGTTTGGAAACAGTCGACAAATTGAAACTTGTCGATGCCAAATTGTCCAACGTCCAAGGCAACGTGACTGTCGGTGGCGCCATCGTCAAAACCGGCTCACCGACCTTCCAAGCGTCGACCAACGATGTGTTGGCCAAATTCAAGTCCTCCACCGAATTCTTCTTCAACACCATCGACAATGGTGTGATTCCAAGCGCCATGGTCGAAGACCCCTACTCGGTGCTGACAAAACAGTAAGAACGCGAGGGCCTGCTCATGCAGGCCCCTCCCATCAGCGCGAAGGACCCGCTTGGCGCTCGATGGCCATGCGCAAGTTGGGCAGCAGCCCGATGGCCATCAGCACCTCGCCCACCACAAACATCGGCCCCACCAACAAGCCCACGACGTCGTCCACAAAAGCCGGTTTACGGCCCTCGAAATAGTGACCGATGAACTGGATGACCCAGCCCACGAAGAACAGACCCAAGC
>JANREF010000181.1 GCA_030726195.1 Burkholderiaceae bacterium
ATGCCGATACGTCCATCGCGCAGGCCAACCCCTTGGGCAAGGTGCCTTGCTTGGTGATGGAAGGCGGCGAAGCCGTGTTTGACTCGCGTGTCATCGTCGAGTACCTCGACGCGCTCTCACCCGTGGGTCGTTTGATTCCGGTCAGTGGACGTGAGCGTGCTGAGTGCAAGACGTGGGAAGCCTTGGGTGACGGTCTACTAGACGCCGCTATTTTGGCGCGCCTAGAGGCGACGTGGCCAGGCCGTGCGCCAAGCGAGCGCAGCCAAGCGTGGATAGACCGCCAAATGGCCAAAATAGACCAATCCTTGGTGGCCATGAGCACAGGCTTGGGCGACAAGCCTTACTGCAGCGGCAACGCTTACAGCTTGTCTGACATTGCGGTTGGTTGTGCCCTGGCTTATTTGGACTTCAGGTTTGCGCAGCTCGATTGGCGTGCACGCCACCCCAATCTTGACAAGCTGCTGGCCAAGCTGAGCCAGCGTCAAAGCTTTATAGACACCTGCCCACCCAGCGCCTGAGCACTGAAGCGACCAAGCATTTAGCCATTAGCAGTTAGCAGTTAGCAGTTAGCGGGTTGCTTGGCGCTTGAGCCAGCGCATGAGTGCACCCAATACCGGAATGCGCTCGTACAGCTCTTCGGCCGCGTCCCAGTAGTCGCGGTGGTAGGTGATCAGGCCGGTAGGCCCAAAGCGCAGGTGCGTGGCCCCCTGAATCAGCCAAGGCTTGGCGGTCTTGTCCGCGCGCACACTGAAGTGAAACTCCCACGTTAATACGGCGGCCAGCGCTGTGCCGTCGACGTGGTCAAAAGCGTGGGTGACCACAAACCGCGGTTCATGCAAACGCTTGAACATGTGGGCAAAAATCGCCTGCACATCGCGCAAGTGATGGACTTCGTTGAAGGGGTCCTTGAAAAACGTCTGGCTGCTGTACAGCTCGCCCATCAGCGCCACATCGGGTTCGTTCAGGGTCTCAAACCACTCAATGGCGTGCAGTGTAGGGGCTTGTAAATGGGCCCTATCGGCCGCGCTGCTGCTCATAGTTTGGTGGCTTTCAAAATGAGTGCCTGCGCCCAACGAAACGGCAGTACGCGTATGAGCTTGAGCCACCAGGTGAAGCGCTTGGGATAGTGGATGTCAAATTCGCCTGCGCCCCATGCGGCGAGCATGGCCTGTGCGGCGGCTTGCGGGCTGATGAGCGCTGGCATGTGAAATGTGTTTTGTGCGGTCAGTGGTGTTTCTACAAAGCCCGGGTGCACCACGCTCACACCGACTGCGTGTCTGGCCAAGTCCAGATACAAGACTTCACCCACATGCGTCAAGGCCGCCTTGGTGGGGCCATAGGCCAGTGAGTTGGGCAGGCCACGCCAGCCCGCCACACTGCTGATGAGACTGATGTGTGCAGGCTGCCCACGCTTGCCTTGTGCAATGAGCTGTGGCAGTACGGCACCCAATAAGTTGTAGGCCCCTTGTACGTTCACCTGCAAGTGCTGTGTCATCACGCCCAAGTCAAACGCGGTAGCGCGCAGCGCCTGGTAAGTGCCAGCGGCAAACAGCACCATATCGACTTGTTGGTGTTGTTGCCAAATGGCTTGTGCAGCCGCAGCGCAGGCCTGGGCATCCGTGACATCAAGGGCTACCGCGCTGGCTTTGTCGGCGCCGTACTGCGCGACAAAGTCTTGCAATGGCGGCGCAGAGCGCGCCGAGACAATCACGTGTGCACCGCGCTCAACCAATGCGTGCGCACAGGCCAAGCCAATACCGGTGGAGCCGCCCACAATCCACACCACTTGGCCTTGCCAGTTGGTGATGGGTGGGTTCATGGGCTTTAGAAAAGAGAACATAGGTATGGGGCGTGAGGTTCAGGCAATGGCAAAAGCAAAAGCCAAGGCAAAGGCAAAGGCAAAGCCCTATGTTTAAGGCGCAGGCTTGATGAAAGTCAGTGTGACATCGCCCAAGTGCACGCCCCATTTGGACATGGCCGTACGGTTGATCATGATGCGGTCGTTGAGCAAGTACATCCAGTCGTCCATGCTGACCTCGTACACCGAGCCGTCTACAGGCAAACGCAAGGTGTATTGCCACTGCATGGCATTGCCGCGAACAGCACCAGTGGCCTCACCCACCACGTCGTCGGCAAAACCGGTGACGCGCCCATCGGGGTGTTGGGTCAGACGCCACACGCGCCGCTCTGTGGTGCCGTCGCTGTAGCTGAAAAGCTCATCGAGCACACCGCTGTTGCCCTGCCACGTGCCGGTCATGGCCACTTCAAAGCGCTTGATCACCTGGCCGCTTCTGTCTTGAAACATGCCGTAAGCCTGGACGGGGCCGTTGAAGTAGGTGCGCAAATCCAGTGTCGGCTGTTCAGCGGCGTAATCGTCTATGGTCGCGGTGCTACACGCCGTGAGCACAGACAAGGCACTCGCTGCGAGGAACAAGCGCAACGCGCGCTGCCACAGGCTCAGCGGCGCGTTGCGCAGTCGGTTGACACAGCCAGTCAAGGGTTGCTGGCTGCCACGATGAAGCGCGGCGTTCACCGAGGGGTTCAGCGAATGTTTAAGAGAAGGTTTAAGAGAAAGCTGGAGAGAAAGCTTCAGAGAATGGTTAACGCAGGCGTTAAGTCGATTGATCAGGTGTGTTGGCGTCCACATGTGTAGGCCCTTTCAGCCAAAAACGCCACAGCAAGGCTGCAGCTGTTATTTTTAGAGCGCATGGCAGTGCGCCGTACACCCATGCCAAGGCTTGGGTTTGTTCGGGCGCGCCCGGCACGTAGCCCAGCACGCCGAGCAGGGGCAGTGACACGCCAGCGGCCAATGCCAAATTGCCTTTGCTCACCACGTTCCACCAGCCAAAGTAGACGCCGTCTTGGCGGCGCTCGGTGTCCTCGGTGCTTTCAGTATGGGGCCTGTTGAGCCATTGTGCGAGCATGGCTTGCGGCACGCACAGGTCGGCCCCCAAAGCCACGCCGCTGCCAAGGCATACCAGCGCAAACCACACGGCGTCGCCGGCACCCAAGTTGGCGGTGGCGGCAAAGGCCGCAGTGGCCATGAGCATGGCAATGCCCCAGGCCTTGACCAAGCCAATGCGCTGCATGGCTTTCTGCCACAGAGGCATGCCCAAGCCAGCCGCAGCAAAGTACAGCAGCAAAAACAAACCTTCGCTGCCCGCAGGCGCTTGCAAGCGGTCGCGCACGAAAAACAACACCAAGGTGGCCGGCACGGCACTGGCCATGCCGTTGATCACGTGCACCCACATGAGTTGTTTGAAAAAAGATGCTTGGCCCACCACCGCATCGGCGGCGTGTTGGGTGTTGCCGGTGTCGGGGTTGTTTGCGGTGTGTGCAGCGGATGCTGGTGTGGTGGTGGCTATGGCTGTGGTTGTGGCCGGTACGGTGTGCGGCGCAGCGTCGCTGATGGGCAGGCGCTGGCTCACCCACTGCCATGCGAGCAAGGCCAGCACGGTGAACACCAGCAGCGCCGTGGTGGTGGCCGACATGCCCAACCATGCGGGCAAGCTCGCACCTACGACCACGCCCAGCAAGCCAAAGCCTTCTCGCCATGCAATGAGGCGGCGCTGCACCTGCGCTAGGCCGTGCGCGCCGGTGCCGGCGTCCAAACGGCTCACCCATGTTTGCAGTGCCAGCGTGAGCAAGCTGTAAGCCGCCGTACATGCTGTGAGCATGAGCGCGGCCCACAACAGCAGCTGGGTGTTAGACCACTGTTGGAGTGGGTTGAAGGTGGCCCAAAACCCAGCCACCAATACCACGCAGGCGACCAGCGCCATGCGCAAGAGGTTGTGGGTGTGCAAATGCGCATCCAGCCAACGGCCTATGAGCGGGTCGGTGATGGCGTCGAGTGCGCGCACCAGCAGCAGCAAGGCCCCCAGCGCGCCCAAAGATAAGCCCAGTTCGGTCGCGTAAAACTGCGGAAACAGCACGTACAGCGGCAGGGCCGCAAAGGCCAAGGGTGCGGCCATGAAGCCATAGGCGCAGGCCGCGCGCCAGCCTGCAGCGGTGGGCGACTGGGTGGTCACTGCCGTGTCAGCAACTGGGCGCGCAGCGCAGGCTCAGAGCTGCGCGCATCCAGCCAAATACCAAAAAACGCGCGTGCAAATGCGGGGTCTGGCACTTGGCCGAGCAAGCGACCATTGAGCCAAAAAGCAGCGCCCTGAGTGGGCGTGTACACACCAGTGAGTTGGTCGTCTTCGTTCACATCTGGAAACAGGCGCAGCATGGTGGCAAGCCACTGCTGGGCTTGTGTGTCGCTCACGGTGGCGACGCCTTGCATTTCTTTGAGCGAGCGCTCGGCAATGGCCTTGCCGTACAAGGTGCGTGCGTAAGTGAGCGTGAGCGCCAGCGCCGTGCTGGCGTAGTTGTCGGTGGTGACAGCAACGCCTGGGGCCGCCCACAGCTGTGCGTCATAGACGTGCAAGCCAAAAAACCGCAAGCGCCCCGAACCCACGGCGCTGTAGTGCGGGGCTATGCCGTTGTTGCCGGGGCTGGCTTGCTGTGCTGTTGGGTTGGTCGCATCGATGTCTGTTTGCGCGATTGCGGCGTGCGTGAACAGCAGGCTTGCGAACGCGAGCAAGCACACGCGTGCAGCGTTGCATGCCGCCTGCCATGGGGTGTTGCGCACGCGGGCGCGTGCAACCACGCTAGTGTGCTTGGCTGGGTTTGCGTAGGGTGAACTGCACAACATCGGTATTGCCTTCCAAAAATGCGGCTTCGCAGTAGCACAAGTAAAACTCCCACGTGCGTATGAACGCCGTGTCGAAACCCAGCGCGCGCACGCCTTCTTCTTGCTGCGCAAATGTAGCGCGCCATTGCGCCAGCGTGTTGGCGTAGTCCAAGCCAAAGGCCAAACTGTCGGTCACTTCCAGGCCTGCCGCTTGTGCTTGGGCCGTGAACTTAGCGGGGCTGGGCAAGCAGCCGCCGGGGAAGACGTATTGCTGAATAAAGTCCGTGCCTTGTATGTAGCGCTCAAACAGCTCGTCGCGAATGACAATGGCCTGGATACAAGCTTTACCGCCGTCGCGCAGCGACGCGGCGATGGTTTGGAAGTAGGTGGGCCAGTAAGACTGACCCACTGCCTCTATCATTTCTATAGAACAAACCGCATCGAACAGCTGGTGTTCGCCCAGGTGGTTTTTGGTTACATCTGGGCTGCGGTAGTCTTGCAAGCGCAGGTCCGTGCGCGACGCATTGGGCGTATTGGCCAAGCGTTGTTGTGCCCAAGCGAGTTGTTCGTCGGACAGTGTCAGGCCCACCACTTCAGCCCCCATGTCGTTGGCTGCCATGTCGGCCAAGGCACCCCAACCGCAGCCAATTTC
>JANREF010000182.1 GCA_030726195.1 Burkholderiaceae bacterium
ACACCAAGCCACAGGCGCTGACACCCCCGGGGGCCTATCTCTAGCCGCACCCACCAGCGCGCCTACCACCCCTGTGCATCACACCAAGCGTCACACCAAACGTTGTGCCACCCACGCTTGCACACTGGCCAAAGCGCCTGGCAGCGCCGCTGCGTTGGTGCCACCAGCCATGGCCATGTCAGGCTTACCACCTCCTTTGCCACCCACTTGTTGCGCCACCATGTTCACCAACTCACCGGCCTTGACTTTGGCAATGCTGTCTGGCGTCACGCCTGCTGCGATTTGTACTTTGTCGCCGTCAACCGCGCCCAGCACGATCACTGCCGTTTTGAGCTTGGACTTGAGCTTGTCCATGGTCTCGCGCAAAGCCTTGGCGTCTGCGCCATCGAGCACGGCCGCCAGCACAGCCACACCGTTCACATCCACCGCTTGGGCCACCAGCTCATCGCCTTGCGCAGAAGCCAAGCGGCCCTTGATGGCGTTGAGCTCCTTTTCCAAATCGCGCATTTGCTCCAGCATCGCGCCCACGCGCGCGGGCACTTCTTGGGGCGTCACACGCAGGGTACCGGCAACACCACCCAGGGTGTCCTCCATGTGCTGCACGTAGGCCAAGGCGTTCAGGCCAGTGACCGCCTCGACGCGGCGCACACCAGCGGCCACACCACCCTCTGCGGTGATCGTAAAAAATCCAATGTCGCCGGTGGCATGCACGTGCGTGCCGCCACACAGCTCACGGCTGCTGCCGATGTCGAGCACGCGCACGGTTTCGCCGTACTTTTCACCAAACAACATGGTCGCGCCCGTGGCTTGTGCAGACTCAATATCCATCACACGAGCTTGCGTGTTGGCGTTGGCCACAATTTCGGCGTTCACCAGTTGCTCGATGGCACGAATTTGTGCGTCCGTCACAGGTGCGTTGTGCGTGAAGTCAAAGCGGGTTTTGTCGGCATCGACCAAACTGCCCTTTTGCTGCACATGCTCACCCAACACCGTGCGCAAGGCTTTGTGCATCAAGTGCGTGGCGGAATGGTTGCGTACAGTGGCGCTGCGGCGCTGGGCATCAACTTGCGCGCTGACCTTGTCGCCCACAGCCAGGGTGCCCGCGGCCAAGCTGCCATGGTGGCCAAACACATCGCCTTTGATTTTTTGCGTATCCGCCACTTCAAACTGCATGCCCGCAGCAGTGATCACACCGGCGTCACCCACTTGACCGCCGCTTTCTGAATAAAACGGCGTAACGTCCAGCACCACCACCGCTTGTTGCCCGGACGCAACCGACTGTGTAGCCGTGCCGTCGACATACAAGCCCAGCACCGTTGCGTCTTGTGCCAACTGCTCGTAGCCCACAAAGGTGTTGGCCGCGCCGGTGTACTCCAGCGCTTTGTCCATTTTGAACTTACCGGCGGCGCGGGCTTGGTCTTTTTGGCGTGTCATCGCAGCGTCAAAGCCTGCGGCGTCAACCGCTACACCGCGCTCGCGGCAGACGTCTTGCGTCAAGTCCAGCGGGAAGCCATAGGTGTCATGCAACTTGAAGGCCACGTCGCCGGCCAAGGTGGCTGCGCCCGCAGGCAGTGCAGCATCCAAAATGTCCATGCCTGTAGCCAGCGTCTCATAGAACCGCTCCTCCTCCACCTTGAGCACGTCCATCACTTGCTGCGCTTTGTTGGCCAAATTGGGGTAAGCCTCGCCCATGAGTGCCACCAAGTCGGGCACCAGCTTGTGGAAGAAGGGCTTCTTTTGGCCCAGCTTGTAGCCGTGGCGAATGGCACGGCGAATGATGCGGCGCTGCACATAGCCACGCCCTTCATTGCCTGGGATCACGCCATCGCTGACCAAGAAGGCCGTGGCGCGGATGTGGTCGGCAATGACTTTGAGCGACGGTGTGGCCAAGTCGGTGCAGCCTGTTTCGCGCGCTGCGGCCTTGATGAGCGCTTGGAATACATCGATCTCGTAATTGCTGTGCACGCCTTGCAAAATGGCGGCCAAGCGCTCCAAGCCCATGCCCGTGTCCACACAAGGCGCTGGCAACGGTGACACAGAGCCGTCTTCGGCCATGTTGAACTGCATGAACACGTTGTTCCAAATTTCAATGAAACGGTCACCGTCTTCATCGGGGCTGCCGGGAGGGCCACCAGGAATGTGCTCGCCGTGGTCGTAAAAAATTTCAGAGCAAGGGCCGCAGGGGCCGGTGTCGGCCATCATCCAGAAGTTGTCGCTCTTGTAGCGCCCGCCCTTGTTGTCACCAATGCGAATGACGCGCTCTGGCGGCAAACCAATGACTTGCGTCCAAATGTCGTAAGCCTCGTCGTCTTCCTCGTACACGGTGGCGAGCAAGCGCTCCTTGGGCAGCTTGAACACCTCTGTGAGCAACTCCCAAGACCACAACAAGCTGTCGCGTTTGAAGTAGTCGCCAAAGCTCCAGTTGCCCAGCATTTCAAAAAAGGTGTGGTGGCGCGCGGTGTAGCCCACATTTTCCAAATCGTTGTGCTTGCCACCTGCGCGCAAGCACGCCTGTACCGATGTGGCGCGGTTGTAGCTGCGCTTGTCTGTGCCCAAAAACACATCTTTGAACTGCACCATGCCCGAGTTCACGAACATCAAGGTGGGGTCATTGCCGGGCACCAAAGAGCTAGACGCCACCACGGTGTGCGAGCGTTCGGCATAAAACGCCAAAAACGTCTTGCGGATATCGGCGACGGTGAAGCGGGTGGCGGGCGACTGGCTCATGGTGGTGCTCATTGCTGACAATGGGTGAGATGGGTTGAAAACGACGACGCGGTAGCAGGTCTACCAAACCGTCTATTTTCACCTAAGTCGCGCATGGGTCTGCGCGGGGGCTGTTTGGGGGTGCAAGCGCCCTGTCTTGACGGTATGCTGTAGGCTAAAACACGCTTTCTCCTTCCAAGCACACTTCAAAACCGTTCATTCAGACCCGTCAAAGAAGCATCCCATGGCCAACACATCTCCTCTATCCCTGCTCAAAGACCCGACCCTGCTCAAAACCCAAGCCTTGATCAATGGCCAATGGGTCGACGGCAACGGCACCTTTGCGGTGAGCGACCCGGCAACGGGCGAACACCTGGCCGATGTGGCCAACGTTGGGCCAGCGCACGCCGAGCAAGCCATACAGGCGGCCAACGCCGCCTGGGGCGCATGGCGTAAAACCACAGCCAAGGTGCGCAGCCAGATTCTGCGCAAGTGGTTTGACTTGTTGATGGCCAACCAGGCCGACTTAGCCCGCATCATGACCGCCGAGCAAGGCAAGCCATTGGCCGAGGCCAGCGGCGAAATTGCTTACGGCGCCAGCTTTGTCGAGTGGTTTGCCGAGGAGGCCAAACGCGTCAACGGCGAAACCCTGCCCACTTTCGATAACAACCGCCGTTTGCTGGTCATGCGCGAGCCCATTGGCGTGTGCGCAGCCATCACGCCGTGGAACTTCCCCCTGGCCATGATCACCCGCAAAGTGGCACCGGCCTTGGCCGCAGGCTGCCCAGTGGTCATCAAGCCCGCTGAGCTCACACCACTGACCGCCTTGGCCGCTGCAGAACTGGCCATGCGTGCCGGCATTCCCGCGGGCGTGCTCAACATGCTGTGCGCCGATGCCGACCAGTCCATCGCCATTGGCAAGGTCTTGTGTGCCAGCGACGTGGTGCGTCACATCAGCTTCACAGGCAGCACCGAGGTGGGCCGTATTTTGATGGCGCAGTCGGCGCCTACCGTGAAGAAAATGTCTTTGGAGTTGGGCGGCAACGCACCCTTCATCGTGTTTGACGACGCCGATATCGACAGCGCCGTGGAAGGTGCCTTTGCCAGCAAGTACCGCAACGCGGGTCAGACCTGCGTGTGCTCCAACCGCATTTATGTCCAGTCCAAGGTGTACGACGAGTTCACCACCAAATTCTCAGCCAAAGTCAAAACCACCAAAGTGGGCAACGGCTTTGAAGAAGGCGTGAGCCAAGGCCCGCTGATTGAAGAAGCTGCGCTAGAAAAAGTGCAACGCCACATGGACGATGCAGTCGCCAAAGGCGCGCGTGTCTTGGCCGGCGGCAAGCGATTGCCCGGTCAGTTTTTTGAAGCCACCGTGGTGGCAGACGCCACGGCCGACATGTTGTGCGCCAAAGAAGAGACCTTTGGCCCCTTCGCCCCCATCTTCAAGTTTGAGCACGAGCAAGAAGCCATTGATGCGGCCAACAACACCGAGTTTGGTTTGGCCAGCTACTTCTACAGCCGCGACATGGGCCGCATTTTCCGTGTGAGCGAAGCGCTGGAATATGGCATGGTGGGTATCAACGTGGGCATTTTGGCCACCGAACACGTACCCTTTGGCGGCATGAAGCAAAGCGGTTTAGGCCGTGAAGGCTCGCACCACGGCATGGACGACTACGTGGAAATCAAGTACTTGTGCATTGGCGACGTGTTGAAGTGACGCCCATGCCAGCGTCATCGCCAAGGCGGCGTAACCGCTGCTTCAGCGTTGATGCTGGGGCTGCGCCGTAACACAAGCGCTCAAAGACGAATCAAAAGCCCCCAAGCCGCTGGCGGTTGGGGGCTTTTTGTTTGGATGCAGCCCAGGTGTGGCTGCGTGTTGGTTGTGTATTGACTGTGTGTTGGCTGGAGCGTTGTTTGGGGGCTGTGACTTGCCCTCGCTGTTGCGCTCAGCGCATCTAACCTCAAGCCACTCTCAGCAAACGCGCCTGCGTGTGTACTTGCAGTTCACGCCCCATGATCTCTAGCAAAATCAGCACCCGGTCTTGTGCAGACGCTTTAACCATGGCCATCAAGCCCTTGAGTGGGCCGTCAGTCACTTGCACAGCCGTGCCGGCCACCAAGCCGTGCGCCACCACCTCATCTTGCCCAGAAATGCTGTGCGCCATGGCCATGCTGGAGAGCACCACGTCGTTGCACACGGTGGCAGGCTGGTTGCCAAAGCGCACCAACTGGCTAACACCCAGGGTCGAGCGCACCGGGGCGATCGACTGATCGGGCATGCCAGGCTGTAAAAACATGTAACGCGGGAACAAGGCCTCCCAGCGCTTGCGGGGGCGAATCAGCTCAGGCAGCGCCACCACATAGCCTTGGCGGCGCAGTTGCTCGCAGGCCTCGCGCTCGGCCTTGGGCTTGCTCTGCACCACATGCCAACGCAGTTCGGTCTCAGAGCCTTGGGGCTCAATGCCGTTTGTAACTGATTGCGTGTCAAGCATGTGGCCTCCGATGCTTATGAGTACTTTAGGTATTATTATTCTACCGGATCGTCGGTATCAGGTCCATGGACCTCAACACGCGCAGCAC
>JANREF010000183.1 GCA_030726195.1 Burkholderiaceae bacterium
CAAAGCCAAGTCACCCGTGTGCCGCAAGGCGTCGCTGCCGAGCTTGGCGCCGTTGGTGTGCAGGTGCTTGGCGCTGAAGCTGGGCACGATGTCGGGCTCTAGCAATGTGGGGAGCGCGGGATGTTTGTGGTTCACGCGCACGCTGTAGTGGGTGGGCATGCCAGATTGCCAGCCAAAGGACACGAAGTAGTTGGCCACGGAGCCAATCACATCGGTGGGGTTGTGGAGCAAGTCGATGTGGCCGTCGCCATCAAAGTCCACGGCGTACTGCTGCCAGCTCGATGGCATGAATTGGGGCCAGCCTAAAGCGCCTGCATAACTGCCCATCCAGCTGTCTACGGGCTGCGCTTCATCGCTGGCGAGTTGCAAAAACGCACCCAGCTCGTCTCGGAAAAACGCTTGGCGTGCTTCCCACTTGGGGTGAGCCTTGGGAAAGTCAAAAGCCAAGGTGGTGAGTACGTCTAGGGTGGCGAAGTCGCCCTTGTGCTGGCCGTACAGGCTTTCAACGCCAATGACACCCACAATCAGCCACGCGGGTACGCCGTAGGTGGCCTCGGCCCGCGCGAGTGCGTCGGCGTGTGTGTCCCAAAATGCGCGTCCCGCGCGCAAACGCACCGGCTCAACAAAGCGTGCGCGGTAGGCGCGCCAGTCTTTCTTGAACGTTTTGGGTGCAGGCGTGACCAGCTGTATCACCTTATCCAGTTGCCGTGCTGCACCAATGACCGCACGCACTTGCTCGGGCGGCACGCTGTTGTCGCCAGCCCATTCGTTGGCGAAGTCCATAGCGTCGCCGCGCGCGCCATAGTCGCCAGTGCCAATTGCGCGCCCGGTGCGAAGCAGTGTTGGCGCCTCAGCGCTGCTGGTCTGGGCCGCGGCCGTGTCTGATGAGGTGGCGTTGGCTGTGTCCAGCGCATCGGCTGGTGGAGCCTCTGCGGCCCAGGCGTGGGCAGCCAAGCCCAGGCTCACGCCAACGAGGACCTCGCGCCACACGCGGGCGTAGCCCAAGCGCGCAGCGTGGCTTGCAGCCGTGTCTTGACGTGTCCCTGCACCTACAACG
>JANREF010000184.1:0-3841 GCA_030726195.1 Burkholderiaceae bacterium
GCTGCCGAAGCGCTCGATGTGTATGTGGGCTGGGTCTAGCCCTGCGTCCAGCAATGCGGCTTCTGCGCCATCCATCATGGGGCCTGGTCCGCATACGAAGGCTTCGTCAATGGTGGGCGCGCTGACCAAGTGCGTCAGCAAGTCCGTGATTTTGCTTTGATCCAGCAAGCCGTTGAGTATCTCTATGCCCTGGTCTTCGTCTGACATCACGTGTATCAAGTTGAAGCGTGACAGGTAGGTGTCTTTGATGTTTTGCAGGTCTTCGCGAAACATGGTTTGGTCTGTGCTGCGGTTGCCGTAGAGCAAGCTGAAGCGGCTGTGGGGCTCCGCTGCCAGCGTCGATGAGACCAGCGACAGCAACGGCGTGATGCCTGAGCCGCCCGCCACGCCGACATAGTGTTTGCGGTGTGAGGCGTTCAGCGGCGTGTGAAAACGCCCGTCCGGGGTCATGACGTCGAGCATATCGCCGACCTTGATGTGGTCGTTCACATGGTTGGACACCAGGCCGCCGGGCACGCGTTTGATGCCCACGCGCAGCAAGCCGCTGTGGCTGTAGTCGGGCGCACTTTGACAAATGGAATACGCACGGCGCACATCTTGTCCGTTCAGCTCAAAGCGAAGGGTTACAAATTGTCCGGCTTCAAAACGGTAGGCTTGTTGCAGTTCATCGGGCACGTGCAGCGACAAGGCCATGCCGTGCGCGGTCTGCGGCTCAATGTGGGCCACGCGCAGTGGGTGGAATTGGGGTGTGCTGGCTGTGCTCATGGTGTGTAGGGGCGGGGACGTTGGCTGTGACCGTGGGTGTGGCAGTGGTGCCGTATACGGCTGCGTTCAATAGGGTTTGAAGTAGTCGAATGGCTCAAGGCATTGCGTGCAGCGGTACAAGGCCTTGCACGCGGTCGAGCCCGATTGCGCAATGACCTCGGTGTGCGTGCTGTTGCACTGCGGGCAGGCTGGTGTTGCCGCGCGCGGCTTGTGCCAGTGGATGGTGTGTGTGGTCTGCACCGTACTTAAGTGCGCAGGTGGCGCAATGCCGTAGGCGCGCAGTTTGTCGTGTGTGCGCGCGCTCATCCAGTCGGTGGTCCATGCGGGTGACAGCACCGTGCGCACTTCAAAGGGGGCCAGTCCGGCGTTGTGCAGGGCCACTTCAATGTCTTCGCGCATTTGCGACATGGCGGGGCAGCCTGCGTAGGTGGGCGTGATGGTCACGAGTAAGGCGTTGTCCGCCAGCGCAACGTCGCGCAGTACACCCAGTTCGCGCAAATTGATGACTGGAATTTCAGGATCCATCACGGCTTCGAGTGCGTCGCGTGCGGCTTGCACCCGCGCTGCGCCAACAGCTGGGTGGGGTTTGGCGTGCGCTCGCCGTTTGGGACGCGGGTCGGCCAGGCCAAAGGCATCGAGTGCATGCGCGGCGATGGGGTCGTTGTTGCAGCCAGCCTTGTCGCTGTCCATATCACCGCCTATATCACCACCCATGTCACCGCTCATGTGCTGACCAATGCGCCGCTGTGTCATGCGTCACCACACCACAGCTGGGCCAGGGTGTGCGCGCGTGACGGCTTGCATTTCGGCGAGTAAAAAACCCATGTGCTCGGAGTGTTGCCCCAACTTGCCGCGTGAGACAAAGCCTTGCTCACTGGGCCATTCAAGCGTGGCTTCGGCACAGGCATCTTGCACGTCGCTCAGCCACGCGCTGCGCAGGGTGCTGGGCAATACGCCCACCGCTGCGTCACGGGTAACGGCGCGGTCCAGGTCGCTGTCGACAAAGCACTCTTGCATGTAGGGCAGCAGCTGGGCCAAGGCAGACTGCGTTTTGGTGTGTGATTCTGGCGTGCCGTCACCCAGCCTCACCAACCACATGCGTGCGTGTTGCCAGTGGTAGCGCGCTTCTTTCACAGACTTGGCCGCAATGCCTGCGAGTTGCGCGTCGGTGCTGTGTTGCAAGGCTTGCCACAGGTGCATCATGAGTGCGCTGTACATGGCAATGCGCACGATGGTGGTGGCGTAGTCGCGGTCTTGCGCAACCGTGCCCGCTGCGGCGGGCGCATTGGGCAGCTCGCACAGCGTCCAGTTTAGAAATGCAAATTCATCGCGCCAGTAGGCGTAGTCGTCTTCGGTCAAGCCTTGGTCGTGCAGTTCACCGGCACGGGTGTACAGCAGGCGGGCTTGACCCAGCAGGTCTAGCGCGGTGTTGGTTAGGCTGATGTCTTCTTCCAGCAGCGGGCCGTGGCCGCACCACTGGCCCAAGCGCTGGGCCATGATGAGTGCGTTGTCGCCCAGGTGCAGCATGTACTGCGCTGGTGCGGGCATGGTCTGAAGTGTTTGTGCCGTTAACGGCATGCGTGCAGCACCGGTCATCACATGTGGTCTACCGACGCAGGTAGCTTGTAGAAGGTGGGGTGACGGTAAATTTTGTCGCTGGCGGGGTCGAACAAGGCGGCCTTGTCCGCTGGTGCGCTGGCTGTGATGTGGTTGGATGGCACCACCCAAATGGACACACCTTCCATGCGGCGGGTGTACACATCGCGTGCGACTTGCAAGGCGTGCTGCGCATCGCTGGCGTGCACGCTGCCAAAGTGCTTGTGTTCCAAGCCCATGCTGGGGCGCACAAACACTTCCCACAAGCCGAGTTGATCGGGGTGCGCGTTGGCGCCGGTGCTGGACGTGTTGCTGGTGTGGGTGGTGTCGTAGCTCATGTGGTGGTCCCAGCGCCTTAGGCGGCTTGGCGTTGTTGTTTTGCCGCTTGTTTGCGCGCGTAGGCCGCCGCTGCATCGCGCACCCATTGGCCGTCTTGGTGTGCTTTCACGCGGGTGGCCAAGCGCTCCGTGTTGCACGGGCCTTTGCCGGCCAATACGTCTTGAAATTCTTGCCAGTTGATGGTGCCAAAGTCGTAGTGGCCTGTGGCCTCGTTCCATGTCAGGTCTGGGTCTGGCAGCGTCACGCCCAAGGTTTCGGCTTGGGCTACGGTGGCATCAATGAACTTTTGGCGCAGGTCGTCGTTGGAGATGCGTTTGATGCCCCAGCGCATGCCCTGGGCGCTGTTGGGGCTGTCTGCGTCCGGTGGGCCAAACATCATGAGCACGGGCCACCACCAGCGGTTGACCGACTCTTGCACCATGGCACGTTGGGCCTCTGTGCCTTGCATCATGGCCAGCAAGGCGTCAAAGCCTTGGCGTTGGTGAAAGGACTCTTCTTTGCACACGCGAATCATGGCTCTGGCGTATGGGCCATAAGAGCAGCGGCACAGCGGCACTTGGTTCATGATGGCCGCGCCATCGACCAGCCAGCCGATCACGCCCACGTCTGCCCATGACAGGGTGGGGTAGTTGAAGATGCTGGAGTATTTTGCGCGGCCGCTGTGCAAGGCGTCTAGCAACTCATCACGGCCTGTGCCCAGTGTCTCCGCGGCGCTGTACAAGTACAGACCGTGTCCGGCTTCGTCTTGCACCTTGGCCAGCAAGATGGCTTTGCGTTTGAGTGAGGGCGCGCGGCTGATCCAGTTGCCCTCGGGCAGCATGCCCACCACTTCAGAGTGCGCGTGCTGCGAGATTTGGCGCACCAAGGTTTTGCGGTAGGCCGCAGGCATCCAATCCTGGGCTTCGATTTTGCCGTCTGCGTCGATGACCGCGTCGAACGCAGCCTGTTTGGCTGCGTCTTGGTGAATGTCTATGGCGTTGTTGGTGTCGGTGCCAACAGGCGCTTGATCTAGGGATTGGGTGTACATGCACATCCTCCAAAGCAGGGGCACAAGCGGGGATGCGCCTGCGCCGGCCGCGCGTCTCACGCAGCGTGCTTGGAAGTATAGCGAATTAACCGACCGACCGGTTGGTTAATTAAT
>JANREF010000184.1:3941-5252 GCA_030726195.1 Burkholderiaceae bacterium
CGCAGCGTGCTTGGAAGTATAGCGAATTAACCGACCGACCGGTTGGTTAATTAATCGGGGTTTGTGCGTAGACGAATGTACCGGTCACGCCCTAAGTGGCTTGGTCGCTTAGGGGGGCTCAGTTGCCGTGGGCCTCTAATTTGAAAGCAGCGTGTTGGTCTTGGCCCAAGGCGGATACCAAGTAGGGCAGTGCGTCGCTCATTTGCGCCTTGAGGGTGTGTGGCGGGTTGATGACGAAGACGCCACTGGCTCCCAAGCCACCACCCGTGCCTTGGTTGGCTGCACCCGCGCGCACTTGCAGCGACGCATGCAACCAGCTCTTGCCAGCTTTGCCGGCCGCATTTTTGAGCTTGCGGGGCAGGTCGTGCGCCTCAGCGCGTCCGACCAAGGGGTACCAAATGAGTATGGTGCCCGTGGCAAAGCGCTTGAGCGCGTCGTTGGTCATGTCGATGACGTCGGCGTAGTCGGTCTTGAGCTCGTAGCTGGGGTCGCACACGATGAGGCCACGCCTAGACACCGGTGGGAGCAACGCGCGAACGCCTTCGAAGCCGTTTTTCCTGTCCATTTGCAAATGGGCGCGCGATTTGGTGCCAGCCAAGGTACTGCGCAATACGCGGTGATCTGTGGGGTGCACCTCAAAGGCCATCACGCGGTCTTGCGTGCGCAGCAGCTGGCCTGCAATGAGAGGTGAGCCCGGGTAGGCGCTGAAGTCTTTGCCGCCGTTGAACTCGCGCAGCATGGCGATATAGCCTTTGAGCAGCGCGGGCACATCTTGTTTGCCGTTGTCTTTGATGTAGGCCAGTAGGGCGTGAATGCCCTCGTCGGCCTCGGCGCTGGTAGTCGCGCTGGGGCTGTCGAGCCTGTAAGCGCCTGCCCCGGCGTGGGTGTCTACAACAGAGAGCGCGCCATCTTTGATGGTGAGGTGTTGTAAAACCGCTACCAGCGTAGCGTGTTTGAGCACGTCGGCATGGTTGCCAGCGTGAAAAGCGTGTCTGTAACTGAACATATAGGCCTATCGTACCCGGGTTGGGCTGCGATACTTCGCAAACCGCCAGAATATTCGTATAATGGCGGGCTTGGCAGCGAATTTGTGACCCCGCGGCCAAGTACGCAACAGACACGGTAACGTGGCTGCTGCAACCACCCACCTAAGAGGTTTCCGCAAGAGAAACACCGACCGTGGAAAAGGGTCCGCCAAACCAACTCAAGAGATATCTCAAATGAAAACTTTCAGCGCAAAACCCGCTGAGGTGGTCCATGAGTGGTTTGTGATTGACGCCACCGATAAGGTGCTCGGACGAGTAGCCAGCG
>JANREF010000185.1 GCA_030726195.1 Burkholderiaceae bacterium
CTTTTAAACCCCGCCGCGATCAGCGAAGCCTTCGATTATGACACACTTTTTTGAGTATTTCGAAAAAATTTAGGGTTTCCACTAACTTTTTTGAACTCTTCGCAGACATTGCCTGCTATGCGCTGCACCTTTCTTTGGACGCGCTTTTCAGTGCGTCTTCAGCAGTGCAGCCTTGCAGTATACGATAGCTTTTTGGCGCGTGTCAAACATTTACAAAATATTTATACAACGGCCTAGGCACTATTCTCAACTGCCCGGCCTAGGCGGCGATGCCGCCAACGGGCAGCCGTCTGTGACGCACCTGATTGAGCGCGAGCAAAGCATTCGACACAGCGGGCGCAAGCGGCGGGACACCGGGCTCACCCACACCTGCGGGCGCCCTGTTGCTGCGCACAATGTGCGTGTACACCTTAGGGGTTTGCGACAGTTTGAGCATTGGGTAGTCTGGAAAGTTGGCCTGTTGAACCGCGCCATTTGCAATATCGATCTGTCCATAGGCCATCGCGGTTAAGGCGAACACCACGGAGCCCTCCATTTGCTGCGCCACAGTTTCGGGGTTGACCACCACGCCACAGTCGATGGCGCAGTGCACGTCCAACACGCGCCAAGAATTGTTGGGCAGCAGCTCAACGCGGGCGACTTGCGCCACTATGGAGCCGAACGACTCGTGCAGCGCCACACCCAAGGCCTGCCCAGCAGGCAGTTTTTGTCCCCAGTTGGCGGCTCGCGCAGCCATGTCAAGGACCGCGGCATAGCGCGGCGCACCAACCAACAAGCCACGGCGAAAGGCAACAGGGTCTTTTTGAGCGGCATGGGCCAGCTCGTCAATAAACGACTCGGAAAAGAATGCGTTGTGCGAGTGGCCGACCGAGCGCCAAAAGCCAACAGGCACGCCACTGTCTGTCGCGGTATGCGCCATATGCTGATGCTCAAAACCGTAAGGCAGGTCAAACAAGCCTTCCGCGGTCGTCTTGTCTGGCATATCGACCGGGCCGGACAGCGCAGGCAAGGCACGGGCCATCCACCGCGGTGAAATGGCGTCGCCTGCGGAGTCGATACGCAGACCATCCACCACGCCATAGCCGCCCACCCCGGCGGACAGCGCCGCCACATGCATGGGGCGGTAGTAGTCGTGGCGCATGTCCTGCTCACGCTCCCACAGCAGCTGGACCGCTTGGCCCGGCATGGCCATGGCCACCCGCACGGCTTGGGCGACAAAGTCCACCTCCAAGCGCCGGCCAAAGCCACCGCCGAGCTGTGTCACGACCAGATCAATTTGATCCAGCTCTACCCCAGCGATCTCCGCCGCCTTGGCCTTGACCATACCGGGGACTTGCGTGGGTACCCACAATTTCAGTCTGGTGCCGACAAGTTGCGCCGTGCAGTTCATGGGCTCCAGCGTGGCGTGCGCTAAATAAGGGGCTTGGTACGTGGCGAGCAACTGGTTGGCCGCGTTGGCTTGCCAAGTTGCCACGTCGCCTTTTTCGTAGAAGGTAAAGCCGTCTTTGGCCTGCACTGCGGCTTGTAACTGTGCCGCAATGGCAGTCGAGTCTATGCTGGCTCCTTCGCCGCTAGTCCAAGACACCACGACTTTGTCGGCCCCCTGCTTGGCCTGCCAAGTGGTTTTGGCAACTACTGCGAAGCCACCAGCGCTTTGCGCATCTGGCGGAAACTGCACCACTTGCAACACGCCCGGTACGGCTGTGGCGGGGGCGACATTCAGAGACGCCACATCACCTTTGAGCGTGGGCGCCATGCGCGCCACGGCAAACACCATCCCCGGCACACGCACATCAATACCGAATATGGCCGCGCCTTTCACCTTAGAAGGTATATCTGTTCGTGGCGTAGGCTGCCCCAGCAAGGTGAACGCCGATTGCGGCTTGAGCGTCACGGTCACGGCATCGGCTTGTGCCGCCGCATCGGCCAGCTCGCCAAAGTGCGCGCTGCGTGCGCCGCCCACCACGCGGCCAGCCTCAATGCGAATGCGGTCCAGCGGCACTTGCCACTGCTGGGCTGCAGCATGGCGCAGTCGGGCACCTACCGTGGCTGCAGCCACCCGCACAGGCTCCCAAGCGTCGGCAACTGTAGAAGAGCCACCCGTGGCATTGATGCCCAGCTCACGCACAATCTTGCTCACCAGCCACTGCGTCGCACGAATGTGGGTGGCCAGCTCAGGGCCCTCTGTGTCTAGCGGGTGAAAGGGCAAAGAGCCCATGAGCATGGCCACGTTGCCGTAAATGGCATCGCCGCCGGCTTGCTCTATCCGAACCATGTCCAGCGGCATGTTCAACTCTTCGGCCACCAACATGGGTAAAGCGGTGTGCACGCCTTGACCCATTTCGCTGCGAGGCATGGCCAGCACCACAGCACCATCAGCGGCAATTTTGAGCCAACCATTAAGTGCCACTTCGCCAGCCTCCAACGGCAGAAGGCCAGGCTTGCCTTGACGCGAACGCGGGGGCATCACGCCCCAGCCCACCAACAAGGCACCGGTTACACCCGCTGCACCCAGAATAAAGTGGCGCCGCTTCATGCTGCACCTCCAGTCACAGCCTGCGCCTGCAAGACTGTTGCGGCCTTGTGAATACCAGCGCGCACGCGCTGGTAGGTGCCACAGCGGCAAATATTGGTCATGGCCGCGTCGATGTCGGCGTCTGTTGGCTGTGGCGTGCTGCTGAGCAGGGATGCCGCAGCCATCAACATGCCGGACTGGCAGTAACCGCATTGCGGCACTTGCTCTTCAATCCAAGCCTGCTGCAACGCGTGCAAGGCGTCGCCCTGTGCCAGCCCCTCGATGGTGGTGATGTCCTGTCCCTGCGCGGCCGCCACCGGTAGCACACACGTGCGTACCGCTTGCCCGTTCATATGCACCGTACAGGCCCCACAGGCGGCGATACCGCAGCCAAACTTGGTGCCCGTGAGATTGAGACTGTCACGCAGCACCCACAGCAACGGAGTCTCGGGAGCCACATCGACCGTGTGGCGTTGGCCGTTTACAAGCAAATCCATATTGAATCTCGCACCTTAAAAATAAGCGTTGGGTTATCTGGGACACTATAGCCTTGCGCAGCACCTGCAACAACGCACTTGTTAAACCCCTTGCGGCACGAGCGGTTTGGTAGCGCACAGTCCTTTAATCACATCTCGCCTAGGCTGCTCCTAGGCCAACACATGGCACTCATTTCATTAAATCAAGCGCACTTGGCTTTTGGTCACGTCGCCTTACTCGACTACTGCGACTTCGCACTTGAAACCCAAGAGCGCGTAGGTCTTATCGGCCGCAACGGCACGGGCAAGTCCTCCATGCTGAAGATATTGGCCGGCATGGAAAAGCCAGACGATGGCGAAGTGCAGCGCCAACTCAGTGTGCGCGTCGCCTACGTGGCGCAAGAACCCCTGCTCAACCCCGAGCACACCATTTTCGAGTCAGCCAGCGATGGCTTGGCCCAACTCAAAGCGGCGCGAGACCAGTACCTCAGTGGCGATGCTGACGCCGACTTGGACGCCTTGCAAACCATTATTGAAGCGCAAGACGGCTGGAACTGGGAGCAACGCGTAGACGAAACCCTGCAGCGCCTGCGCCTAGACCCACAGGCCCGCGTATCGCAGCTCTCCGGCGGCATGCGCAAGCGTGTGGCGCTGGCCCAAGCCCTGGTCAGCCGCCCGGATGTCTTGCTGCTCGACGAGCCCACCAACCATTTGGATATGGACGCCATTGTGTGGCTTGAAGAACTCTTGATCGCATTCAAAGGCAGCGTGGTCACCATCAGTCACGACCGTGCTTTTTTGAACCGTGTGGTCACCCGCATTGTGGAGCTGGACCGCGGCAAGCTGCTGAGTTACCCCGGCAACTTCGAGCAATACCAGCAACAAAAAGAAGAGCAGCTTGCACAAGAAGCCGTCATCAACGCCAAAGCCGACAAGCTGTTGGCGCAAGAAGAGGTGTGGATTCGCAAAGGCGTGGAAGCGCGCCGCACACGCAGCCAAAGCCGCATCGGCAGGCTGCAAGCCTTGCGCACGCAGCGCGAGCAGCGCCGCGACGTGGTGGGCCGCGTGCGTCTTGATGTCTCTACAGGTCAAAACAGCGGCAAAATCGTCGCCGAACTGGAAGACGTGAACAAAACCTTTGGCAGCGGCGACGCGGCGCGCCAAGTGGTCAAGAATTTCAGTTCAACGATTTTGCGCGGCGACAAGGTGGGTCTCATTGGCCCCAACGGCGCAGGCAAAACCACCTTGCTCAAAATCATTTTGGGCCAGCTCGAAGCCGATAGCGGCAAAGTGCGTTTGGGCAGTCAACTGCAGGTGGCCTACTTCGATCAAATGCGCGACCAAATCGACCTGGACGCCACCCTAGAAGACACCATCAGCCCGGGCAGCGAGTGGATTGAGGTGAACGGCAGACGCACGCACGTGAAGAGCTACTTGAGCGACTTCTTGTTCTCGCCCGCACGCGCCAACGCGCCTGTACGCACCCTATCGGGCGGCGAGCGCAACCGCTTGTTGTTGGCGCGCTTGTTTGCCCGCCCGGCCAACGTCTTGGTGCTCGACGAGCCGACCAACGATTTGGACATCGACACACTAGACCTGCTCGAAGACGTGCTCGCCCAATTCAAGGGCACCGTATTTTTGGTCAGCCACGACCGTGCGTTTTTGGACAACGTGGTGACCAGCACCATCGTGAACGAAGGCCCGGGCATTTGGCGCGAGTTTGAAGGCAACGTGCAAGACTGGCTGCAGCAATCTGAGCGCGCCGCCCAGTGGGCACTCACACGCGCTTCGGCCGACACGCCATCCAAGGCGCAAGCCGCGCCCGCAAGCGCCGCAACGACACCAGCCCCGACACCGCCCAGCGATGTGGGCGCGCCAGTGGCCAAGCGCAAACTCAGCTACAAAGAGCAGCGCGAGCTCGACGCCCTACCCGGCACTATCGCAGCGCTAGAGGCCGAGCACACCAAGGCCTCTGCGCAGCTGGCCGATGGCAGCTTGTACGTGAAAGACTCTGCGCTGGCCACCCAGCTGGCCACGCGCATTCAAACCATTGACGACGAATTGCTCGCCGCCATGGAGCGCATGGAAGCACTGGGTGGCTGAAGCGCCACGGTTGGCCGAGCCCAGTGACCAAGCCTAGTCGCTGAGCCTAGTCACCGAGTTGCAGATCCGCCCTTACACCAGCAAGGTGTTCACACGGCGCACGTAGCTGGCGGGGTCTTCTGGCAAACCACCTTCGGCCAACAAGGCTT
>JANREF010000186.1 GCA_030726195.1 Burkholderiaceae bacterium
GTGCTGGGCAGTGCGGGCTCTGGCAGCACGGTGCCGTCCCAAGGACTGGGCCGCGTGGCAGCCACTTTGGGCGCGGCAGCTTTGGCAGCAGCTGCACCCTTGACACTCACAAAACTCGGGCAAAAGCCGTTGGCACAGCTTTGGTCTCTGTTACATGAATTTTGGTTGATGGTGCGCTTGCGCCCAAGTGGCGTCTCTAGCGGCTCTACCGACAAGCAGTTGCTTTTGACACCGCAGTCGCCACAGCCCTCACACACGGCCTCATTAATCACCAAGCGCACATCTGGGTCCACCATGGTGCCGCGCTTGCGGCGACGGCGCTTTTCAGTTGCGCAGGTTTGGTCATAAATGATGACCGTGGTGCCCGCCAACTCTCTGAACGCCAGTTGCACGCGCTCTAGCTCGTCGCGATGCTCAACGGCAACGCCGCTGGGCAGCGCCGCGCCTTGGTATTTGTCGGGCTCATCGGTCACCACCACCAATTTGGTTGCACCCTCGGCTTTCAAACTGTGCGTTATTTGCAGCACGCTATGACCCTCTGGGCGCTCACCCACTTGCTGGCCGCCCGTCATGGCCACGGCGTCGTTGTACAACAGCTTGTAGGTGATGTTCACGCCTGCGGCAATGCTTTGGCGAATCGCCAACAAGCCGCTGTGGAAGTAGGTGCCGTCGCCCAAATTGGCAAACACGTGCTTTTCGGTGGAAAAGGCAGACTGGCCCACCCAAGGCACACCTTCGCCGCCCATTTGGGTAAAGCCAATGGTGCTTCTGTCCATCCACACCGTCATAAAGTGGCAGCCAATACCGGCCATGGCGCGCGAGCCGTCTGGCACGCGGGTAGAGGTGTTGTGCGGGCAACCCGAGCAAAACCAAGGCATGCGGTCAGCCAATGCGCCTTTGCTGGTGAGCTCAAGCATGGCGCGCTCTTTGGCGTCAAGTACAGCCAGGTGGCTGTCCATGCGCGCGCGCACATTATCTGGCAACGCCATGTGGCGCAAGCGCCTAGCAATGGCCCGGGCCACGATGGACGGGTTGAGGTCGGCGTTGGCA
>JANREF010000187.1 GCA_030726195.1 Burkholderiaceae bacterium
GCGTTTCGCTTTGACACTTTGGTGGTGGTGGATGTGCGCACGGACGCGTCAAGCGTGGCAGACAATGCCACCTACACGCTTCATGTGGCGCTGAACGATGTATTGGGTCAGCCCACACAAACATTGGTCATTGAGGGAGGCGCCCAAGACCGCGTGGTGTTACAAGGCCTTGGCTGGGTGAGCACAGGCGAGACCAATGCCACGGCGAGCCACCAGTACGCCGTGTTTACCAATGGCGCGGCCAGTGTATTGGTTGAGCAGTACATGACCACGTCTAGGGGCTTGCTCTGAAGTTGTGCTGGCGCCGTGGGCGCTGGCAGCGCAGCAAGGCGCTGCGGTCTATGCGTGCAGCGCCTTGTGCATCACACGTCGATATTGCCTGCGCGTAGCGCGTTGGTTTCGATGAAGATGCGTCGTGGCTCAACCTCATCACCCATGAGCATGGTGAACACTTTGTCTGCCTCGATGGCGTCGTCTATGCGCACTTGTAGCAAACGACGCACAGCGGGGTCCATGGTGGTTTCCCACAGCTGCGCGGGGTTCATTTCGCCCAAGCCTTTGTAGCGTTGGCGGCTGGTGGCGCTTTCGGCTTGTGCGAGCAACCACTCCATGGCCTCCCGGAAGTCGCCTGCCTTTTCGCTCTTTTGGCGTTCGCCCTCTCCTCGGGTGACGGTTGCGCCTTCGCCCAATATGTCTTTGAGCGACAAGGCGGCTTGCGCCAAACGCGCGTAGTCTGCCCCGTGCACAAAGTCTTGCGTGATGGCGCTGGCGCGTGTGTTGCCGTGGTGTTGGCGGCTGATGCGGATGAAGGGTTTGTCGCTGCGCGCGTCAAATGCGCCAGTGGCGGTTGCGTCTTGCAGCTTGGCTTGCAGTGCGGCGGCGCTGGCTTGTGCCTCTTCCAAGTTGTCTAACTTGAGTGCCACGCCGTCGGCGATGGCTTCTAACGCGTCGCGGTCCATGAACATGGACAAGCGCGCCACCACAGCTTGCGCCTCTTGGTGTACGCGTGCGAGCTCAACGAGTTCGTCACCACTGAGCTCGCGGCTGTTGGTGCCGCCGGTGTGAACGGCCGCGTCTTTGAGCGCAATGCGCAACAAAAAGCCGTCTAGCGCTGCACCGTCTTTGAGGTATTGCTCTTCTTTGCCGGCCTTGACTTTGTACAGCGGTGGTTGCGCAATGTAAATGTGGCCACGTTCGACGAGGTCGGGCATTTGACGGTAGAACAAGGTCAGCAGCAAGGTGCGGATGTGCGCACCGTCCACGTCCGCATCGGTCATGATGATGATGCGGTGGTAGCGCAGCTTGTCTGGGTTGAAGTCGTCGGTGTTGCTTTTGCCGTCGCCGGCGCTGACTTTGCCAATACCCGTGCCCAAGGCGGTGATCAGCGTGAGAATCTCGTTGCTGGTGAGCAGCTTTTCGTAGCGCGCTTTTTCAACGTTCAGAATTTTGCCGCGCAAGGGCAAAATCGCTTGGAACTTGCGGTCACGACCTTGCTTGGCCGAGCCACCTGCGGAGTCGCCCTCCACCAGGTAGATTTCGCACAGCGATGGATCTTTTTCTTGGCAGTCGGCCAGTTTGCCTGGCAAGCCCATGCCGTCCAACACGCCCTTGCGTCGCGTCATGTCGCGGGCTTTACGTGCCGCTTCGCGCGCGCGCGCCGCTTCAATGATCTTGCCGCAAATGATTTTTGCGTCGTTGGGACGCTCTTGCAAATAGTCAGAGAGCAAGCGGCTCACAATGTCTTCAACCGGGCCGCGCACTTCGCTGGACACCAGCTTGTCTTTGGTTTGGCTGGAGAACTTGGGCTCTGGCACCTTGACCGACAGCACGCAGCACAAGCCTTCGCGCATGTCGTCGCCCGTGACTTCAACCTTGGCCTTTTTGGCCAGGTCGTTTTCGGTGATGTATTTGCCAATGATGCGGGTCATGGCTGCACGCAAGCCAGTCAGGTGTGTACCGCCGTCGCGTTGGGGGATGTTGTTGGTGAAGCACAGCACCTGCTCGCTAAAGCCGCTGTTCCACTGCATGGCCACTTCGACGCCTACGTTGGTGCCTTGGTCGCTGTCACGGTCGCCCATGGCGTGAAACACGTTGGGGTGCAACACAGACTTACTGGTGTTGATGAACTCTACAAAGCCTTTTACGCCACCTGCACCTGAGAAGTCGTCTTCTTTGCCCGTGCGCTCGTCTTTGAGTTGTATGCGCACGCCGTTGTTCAAGAAGCTCAATTCGCGCAGGCGTTTGGCCAAGATCTCGTAGTGGAAATCGTTGTTTTGCTGGAAGATCTCGGTGTCTGGCAAAAAGTGCACTTCGGTGCCGCGCTTGTCGGTGGTACCGGTGACCTTCATGGGTGAGGTCTCGAAACCGTCCACAACCTCAATGATGCGGTTTTGCATCACGCCGCGCGCAAACTCGGCGGTGTGTACTTTGCCTTCGCGGCGTACGATCAGACGCAGCCATATGGACAGGCCGTTCACACAAGACACACCCACGCCGTGCAAGCCGCCCGATACTTTGTAGCTGTTTTGGTTGAACTTGCCGCCGGCGTGCAGCTCGGTCAATGCAATTTCGCAAGCACTGCGTTTGGGCTCGTGCTTGTCGTCCATCTTCACACCAGTGGGGATGCCGCGTCCGTTGTCGACCACGGAGATCGAGTTGTCGGTGTGGATGGTCACCACGATGTCGTCACAGTGACCGGCCAAGGCCTCGTCGATAGAGTTGTCCACGACTTCGAACACCAAGTGGTGCAAACCGGTGCCATCCGAGGTATCACCGATGTACATGCCCGGGCGTTTGCGAACAGCTTCCAAGCCTTCCAAAATTTGGATGGAGCCCGAGCCGTATGCGTCCGGTGCTGGGGTGGGGGTCGACGTATCCTGGGTCATGTGACTATCTTTTTTCGGGGGTAGTTGGCATGGGCTAAGAGGCCATGCAACAAGCGCTTAACAACGCAAAAGCAAAGCTCGGGGCGACGGGGCGGTGGTGTACCACGGGCCACCACGCACCCCAAGAGGGGCGCTTAAATGCGCATGGGCATGACGACGTATTTGAAGTCTTCGCTGTCTGGCAAGGTGATGAGTGCAGAGCTGTTGCCGTCTGACAAGCTCAGACGAACCATGTCTTGGCTCATGTTGGCCAGCACGTCCATCAGGTAGGTCACGTTGAAGCCAATTTCGATGGCGTCGCCACCGTAGTCGATGTCGAGCTCGTCGGTCGCCTCTTCTTGTTCGGCATTGCTGGCCGCGACACGCAAGGTGCCGGGTTCAATGTTCAGGCGCACGCCTTTGAACTTGTCGGAGGTCATGATGGCCGTGCGCTGCAAGGTCGACAGCAAAGTTTGACGGCCTAAGATGATTTCGTTGGTGTGGTTGCGTGGAATCACACGGTTGTAGTCTGGGAACTTGCCCTCAACCAGTTTGGTGACGAACTCCATGCCGTCGAATGTGAACTTGGCTTGGTTGCCCGCAAACTGCATGTTGATGGTGCCTTCCTTGTCGCTGAGCAAGCGCTGCAGCTCCAACACCGTTTTGCGCGGCAGGATGACTTCTTGTTTGTTGGGTACGGCTTCATCCAATGTGGCACTGGCAAAGGCCAAGCGGTGGCCGTCTGTGGCGACCAAGCTCAAGGTGGTGCCCTCGGCCACGAACAAGATGCCGTTCAAGTAGTAGCGAATGTCGTGTATGGCCATGGAGAAGGCCACGCGGTTCATCAGTGCTTTGAGCGTTTGCTGTGGCACGCTGAAGACGGGTCCAAAGTTGGCCGCCTCTTGCACCAAGGGGAAGTCGGCTGCAGGCTGGCTTTGCAAGGTGAAGCGGCTTTTGCCGCCTTTGAGCACCAGCTTGCCAGCGTTGGCCTCTAGGCTGACGGTCTGGTCGTTGGGCATGGTGCGCAAAATGTCTATGACCTTGCGCGCGCCTACGGTTGTTGCGAACTCGCCGTCATCGCCGCCGAGCTCGGCTTGTGTGCGAATTTGAATTTCCAAGTCACTGGTGGTGAGCGTGAGTTGGCCGCCTACTTTTTGCAGCATCACGTTGGCCAAGATAGGCAGCGTTTGACGCCGCTCGACAATACCCGCTACGGCTTGCAATGCGCCCAGTACCTTGTCTTGGGTTGACTTGAAAACAATCATCAGAAATCCTTATGTGAGGTCGCGCAGTGCACCGTGGGTGCCCGGCCATTCAGTAACCGTGTATTTTCGCCTGTTTTTGGCCTAATTTCGTGCTATTTACCTTGATTCCAGTGGCTTTTTTGCATCTTTTGGCCCATTCGCCGCGCTGCCCGTTGATCCGGGTTTCGTTAGCCCTTGAGCGTTTGCTCTAAGACGTGCAGTTGCTGGTTCAGCTCGGTGTTTTGACCGCGCTCTGAGGACATTTTGCGAACGGCGTGCAGCACTGTGGTGTGATCGCGCCCGCCAAACAGCTCGCCAATTTCGGGCAGGCTTTTTTGCGTGAGTTCTTTGGCCAAGTACATGGCGATTTGCCGTGGCCTAGCGATGCTGGCGGGGCGCTTTTTAGAGTACATATCTGCCACTTTTATCTTGTAAAAGTCGGCCACCGTTTTTTGGATGTTTTCAACGGAGATTTGCCTGTTCTGTATGGACAGCAGGTCCCGCAAGGCCTCTTTGGCCAAGGCAATGGAGATGTCTTTTTGGTTGAAGCGCGAGTAGGCCAAAATTTTGCGCAGCGCACCTTCAAGCTCACGCACGTTGGAGCGCACGTTTTTGGCTACAAAAAACGCCACATCTTCCGGCATGGTGGCGCCTTCTGCGCTGGCCTTGTTGATCAAAATGGCCACGCGCATTTCAAGCTCTGGCGGCTCAATCGCCACCGTGAGGCCCGAGTCAAAACGCGATACCAAGCGCTCGTGTATGTCCGTTAGGCCCTTGGGGTAGGTGTCGCTGGTCATCACAATGTGTGAGCGTTTGGCCAGCAAGGCCTCGAATGCATTGAAGAACTCTTCTTGTGTGCGCTCTTTGTTGGCGAAAAACTGCACATCGTCGATCAGCAGCAAATCCAAGGAGTGGTAGCGCGCTTTGAACTCGTCGAACGCCTTGCGTTGGTAAGCTTTAACCACATCCGATACAAATTGTTCAGCGTGTATGTACAACACCTTGGCATCGGCTTGCTCAGCGACCAAGTGATTGCCGATGGCGTGCATCAAATGGGTCTTGCCCAAGCCCACGCCGCCGTAGATGA
>JANREF010000188.1 GCA_030726195.1 Burkholderiaceae bacterium
CAGTTGTCTTCAATGATGGTGGGGTTGGCCTGCAGTGGCTCCAACACGCCACCAATGCCCACGCCGCCGGACAAGTGCACGTTGGCACCAATTTGTGCGCACGAACCCACAGTGGCCCAGGTGTCCACCATGGTGCCTTCGCCCACGTAGGCGCCGATGTTGACGTATGAGGGCATGAGCACCGCGCCTTTGGCGATGAAGCTGCCACGACGGGCCACGGCTGGCGGCACCACGCGCACACCGCTGGCGGCCATGTCGGCGTCGCTCAATTTGGCAAATTTGGTGGGCACTTTGTCGTAAAAGCCCAAATCGCCAGCGGCCATGGGGACGTTGTCGTTCAAGCGGAAAGACAGCAACACCGCTTTTTTGAGCCACTGGTGCGTGGTCCACTGGCCCACGCCTTCGCGGGTGGCCACGCGCAGTGAGCCGTTGT
This sequence comes from Burkholderiaceae bacterium, assembly GCA_030726195.1. Taxonomy (GTDB): domain Bacteria; phylum Pseudomonadota; class Gammaproteobacteria; order Burkholderiales; family Burkholderiaceae_C; genus RS62. The sequence goes on from JANREF010000188.1 coordinate 434, forward strand.
TCAGGCCGGAAATAGCGTGCTCTACGGCGTCAACCACTTCCTTGGGTGCGCTCTTGGGCGACAAGTTGGCGCGGTCTTCCCAAGCGGTGTCAATGATTTGTTGCAGTTGTTGTGTCATGAGAGCTCCAGAAAAATAAAACGATCAAAAAACGGGTGGTGGCAGCGTTGGGACTGATCTGCGCCTCGGGTAGGCCCCGGGCATCAGAGCCTGTAGGCTGCCTACGTGGCTTGTTTCACAAACGCATTGATGCGCTGTGCGGCTTCCAAACATTCGGCGGTTTCGGCCACCAAGGCCATGCGAATACGCCCTTGGCCAGGGTTGACGCCACCGGCCTCGCGTGCCAAGTAGCTGCCTGGCAAGACTGTGACATTGTATTGAGCCAGTAATTCACGGGCGAAGCGTTGGTCATCTTGGCCAAAGGCTGCAGGCACTTGTGCCCACAAGTAAAAGCCAGCGTCGGGCAGCTGCACGTCCATGACCTCGGCGATCACCGGTGTGACTTGTGCAAACTTGGCCCGGTAGGCGTCTCGGTTGGCCACGACGTGAGCTTCGTCGTCCCACGCGGCCACGCTCGCGGCCTGCACCAGTGGGCTCATGGCACCACCGTGGTAGGTGCGGTAGAGCAAAAACGCTTTGATGAGCGCGGCGTCTCCGGCCACAAAACCACTGCGCAGGCCCGGCGCATTGCTGCGTTTGGACAAGCTGGTGAAGGCCACGAGGTTGGTGAAATTGGTGCGGCCCAGGGCGGCTGCGGCTTGCAAGCTGCCCAACGGCGGCTCGTCGCGGAAGTAAATTTCGCTGTAGCACTCGTCAGAGGCAATGACAAAACCATGTCGGTCACTCAGCTCAAACAAGGTTTGCCATTCGCTCAAAGGCATGACTGCACCCGTGGGGTTGCCCGGCGAGCACACATACAGCAGCTGGGTGTTGGCCCACTGCTGGTCGCTCACCTGTGTCCAGTCGATGGCGAAATTGCGCGCGGGGTCGCTGGGCGCAAACACGGGTGTGGCGCCGGCCAGCAGCGCTGCACCCTCGTATATTTGATAGAACGGGTTGGGGCACACCACCAAGGCATTGGGCTGGCTGGCATCCACCACGGTTTGGGCAATGGCAAACAGCGCCTCGCGCGTGCCGTTCACGGGCAACACCTGGGTGTTGGCGTTGACGTCAAGCTGGTAGCGGCGTTTGAGCCAGTTGGCACAGGCTGTGCGCAGCGCGGGCGTGCCATTGGTCGCGGGGTAGGTGGCCAAGGCATTGGGGGCTTGGGCCATGGCCTGTGCCATGAGGGCAGGCGTCGGGTGCTTGGGCTCGCCAATGCCCAAACTGATGGCGCTGTACTGCACGTTGGGCACAACCCCGTCGAACAATGCGCGCAGCCGCTCAAATGGATAGGGTTGGAGTGTGGACAGCAACGGGTTCATAGCCTTGTATTATGGCTTGCGCCCACACGGTATAGTCAGGCGTATGTGGGTCGCGATAGCGGCCCAAAATGAATACTTTGGCGGTCAATTAGCGTGCGTCTTCAATCAATCAAGTTATCCGGCTTCAAGTCCTTTGTGGAGCCGACCAATTTTGTGTTGCCAGGCCAACTCGTAGGAGTGGTGGGCCCCAACGGCTGCGGCAAGTCCAACATCATGGACGCGGTGCGCTGGGTGCTGGGCGAGTCCAAAGCCTCAGAGTTGCGTGGCGAGTCCATGCAAGACGTGATTTTCAACGGCACCAACACCCGCAAGCCCGCCAGCCGCGCCAGCGTGGAGTTGGTGTTCGACAACGCCGACCACCGCGCGGGCGGTCAGTGGAGCCAGTTTTCAGAAATTGCCGTGCGCCGCGTGCTCACCCGTGAGGGCAACAGCAGCTACTTCATCAACAACCAGCTGGTGCGTCGTCGCGATGTGCAAGACGTGTTTTTGGGCACGGGCCTAGGCCCACGGGCTTACGCCATCATTGGCCAAGGCACCATCAGCCGCATCATCGAGAGCAAGCCCGAAGAACTGCGTTTGTTTTTGGAAGAAGCAGCGGGGGTGTCTAAGTACAAAGAGCGCCGCCGCGAAACGGCCAACCGCCTGAACGACACGCGCGAAAACCTCACGCGCGTGGAAGATATTCTGCGCGAGCTCAACGCCAACTTGAACAAGCTGGAGCGCCAAGCCGAAGTGGCCGCGCAATACCAAAGCCTGCAAGCCAATGCCTCGCTCAAGCAGCAACAGCTGTGGTTTTTAAAGCGCCAAGACGCGCAAAACGAGCAAGCCCGCTTGGCCGAGCAAGCGCAGGCCAATGCGACCGAGCTGGAATCCAGCATGGCCGACTTGCGTCGCTTGGAGGCCGAGATTGAAGTGGTGCGCCAAGCGCACTACGCCGCAGGCGACAGCGTCAACCAAGCACAGGGCAAGCTGTACGAGGCGTCAGCAGAAGTGGGCAAGTTGGAAGCGGAAATTCGCTTTGTGGTGGAAGGCCGCGCACGCGCCGAGCAGCGCTTGGCTCAGCTCGTAAGTCAACACGAACAGTGGCTCACCCAGCGCACCACCGCTGGCGAAGAACTCGAAAACCTAGACGCCAACGCCGAGGCCGCTCAAGAGCAAGCCGCCATATTGGAAGCGCAGGTAGAGGAGCAAGCGCAGGTTTTGCCCACGCTGGAAGAGCAGCTGCGCCAAGCGCAAAGCAAAGCCAACGAGCAGCGTGGCGCCGTCACACAGGTGCAGCAACAAATACAAGTGCTGGCTGCCGAGCAGCGCGGCCTGGAAGAGCAGGCCCGCCAAGGCGAGGCACGCCGCGAACGGTTAGGCGCTGAGCGCAGTGCCGTGCAAGCACCAGACGCGGCGCGCCTGAACAACTTGGTTGCCCAGCACGCGCAGGCGGCCGAGCAACACAGCATGAATGTGGGTGCGCTAGACGAGCTGCAAACCGCCGTGCCCGAATTGGACGAGGCAAGAAAAACTGCCCAAAGTAACGTCAGCCAGCAAGGCACGCTGCTGGCACAACACGCCGCTAGGCTGCAAGCGCTCAAGGCTTTGCAAGACAAGTTGCAAACCAACGACAAGCTGCAGCCCTGGTTGGCCAAGCACGGTCTAGAACATCTGCAGCCCCTGTGGCAGCAGATTCAAGTGCAAAGTGGCTGGGAAACCGCACTGGAGGCGGTGCTGCGTGAGCGCTTGGCAGCGTTGCCCGTGGGGCAGCTCAACATGGTCAAAGGCTTTGCCGCCGATGCACCGGCGAGCAAACTCACATTTTTAGCCGCCTCAGATGCGCAAGCCGCAGGCGCATCTGCGCAGGCGGCCATGGCCGCACCAGCGGGCTTCAAGCCCCTGATCGATAAAGTGAGCGTGAGCGACGCGGGCATCAAAGCCGTGCTGACCCACTGGCTCAGTGGCTGCTTCGTGGCCAACAGTTTGGGCGAGGCCTTGGTCGAGCGGGCGCAATTGGGCGCAGGCCAGTACTTGGTGGCCACCGATGGCCATGTGGTCGGGCCACACAGTGTGAGTTTTTACGCCAACGACAGCGAGCAAGCCGGCATGTTGGCGCGTGCGCAAGAAATTGAGAACCTAGACAAACAGGTGCGCGCCCAATCGCTGATCAACGACGAGGCACGCGCCGCGCTGGTCCGGGCTGAGGCTGACTATGCCAACGCCGCGCAGCAATTGGTGCAACTGCGCGCCAACAGCAACGAGTCACAAAACCGTGTGCATGAGCTGCAAGTGGAAGTGCTGCGCTTGACACAGGCCAGCGAACAAGCGGCCGCGCGCAGCACACAGCTGGAAGGCGACTTGCAAGAGCTGGACGCCGCACTGGAGGACATTCAAGAGCGCAAAGCGGCCTCGCAAGCGCGCTTTGAAGAGCTGGACATGCAGCTGGGCGACACCCAAGAGCGCCACGCCCAATTGGACGACCAAGTCATTCACCACCAGCGCCAGCTTGACGCCGCACGCGAACAGCAACGCAGCCTTGAGCGCCAAATGCAAGAGGCCAGTTTCTCCACGCGCAGTTTGGGTGCACGGCGCGACGAGCTCACGCGCATGCTCAAAACTGCCACCGAGCAACTCTTGGGCATAGACGGCGAGCGCGAACGCGCCACTGAAGAGCTGGCCCGCTTGAGCGACGCAGCCGCACAAGGTGGCTTGCAAGACGCGCTGGCGCTCAAAATGCAGCGCGAAGAGGCTTTGGGCGTGCAACGCAGTGCCTACGACGACCTCACCAACAAGCTGCGCGCCAGCGATGAGCGCCGTTTGCAAATTGAGCGCGCGCTAGACCCGATTCGTGCACGCATCACGGACATGCAACTCAAAGAGCAGGCCGCGCGCTTGGGCGTTGCGCAGTACACGCAGCAGTTGGAAGAGGCGCAAGCCGACCTGGCCATGGTGTCGCAAAGCATCACTGAAGGCAATGTGCGCTTGATGGGGCTGCAGTCCGAGATCGAGCGCATACACCGCGATATTGCGGCACTGGGCGCTGTGAACTTGGCCGCCTTGGAAGAGCTGAGCGCGTCGCGCGAGCGCAAAGAGTTTTTGGACGCCCAAATGGCCGACTTGCTCGAGGCCATTCAAACTTTGGAAGACGCCATTGCCAAGATCGATGCCGAAACACGCGAGCTTTTGGGCAGCACCTTTGCCACAGTGAACGAGCACTTTGGCAGGATGTTCCCCGAGCTGTTTGGTGGCGGCCACGCCAAGCTGGTCATGACTGGCGACGAAATTTTGGACGCTGGCGTGCAGGTGATGGCACACCCACCGGGCAAGAAAAACCAGACCATTCACTTGT
>JANREF010000189.1 GCA_030726195.1 Burkholderiaceae bacterium
CCATTGTGTGCCCACAACTGCGGGTGACCTGCGTGGACACTGTGGCCAAGAAGGCCGCTTTTGTGCAGCAAGTTGCAGCACAGTTGCCAGCAGCCGTACTGGGTGGGCGCTTGAAAGCGGTGCACAACCGTGTGGAAAAGTTACAAACCCAATACGACGTTATCACCTCAAGGGCCTTTGCCTCTCTTGCAGACTTCACCAGCTGGTCTCGCCAGTCGCTCAAGCCGGGCGGCATGTGGATGGCCATGAAAGGTCAAGCCCCCACGCAAGAACGTGCCGAGCTGCCGGCGTGGGCCCAAGTGTTTCACGTGGAACCATTGCATGTGCCGGGCTTGGATGCACAGCGCTGTGTGTTGTGGCTGCGCGAGGCGGCGCAAGCAGCTGCAAGCTGATCTGACCTGATACAAGCCCTCGTGGGCTTTGCCGTAAACTACGTCTTACGTTCATAAAGCCCTCCCAGCTAAATTTCGAGGGCTTTGCACTTTGCGCACAGCGCATGACAACCATCTGAGCTCAGTACTATGGCCAAAATATTTTGTGTAGCCAACCAAAAAGGCGGTGTGGGCAAAACAACCACCACTGTTAATTTGGCCGCAGGTTTGGCCACCATAGGCCAGCGCGTATTGATGATCGACTTGGATCCTCAAGGCAATGCCACCATGGGTTCGGGCATAGACAAACGCACCTTAGAGCACACCGTGTACGACGTACTGTGGGGCAGTGCAGCGCTGTGCGATGCGCGTGTTCGCAGTGAAGCCTGTGGCTACGATATTTTGGGTGCGAACCGCGAGCTCGCCGGCGCCGAGGTGGAGTTGGTGGGGTTGGATAACCGCGAAAACCGCCTCAAAGACGCGATTGCTTCTGTGAAAGACGATTACGACTTCGTCCTCATAGATTGCCCGCCGTCACTGAACATGCTCACACTCAACGGCTTGTGCGCTGCGCACGGCGTGGTGGTGCCCATGCAGTGCGAATACTTTGCCCTTGAAGGTTTGAGTGATTTGGTCAACACCATCAAGCAAGTGCACGGCAACCTCAACA
>JANREF010000190.1 GCA_030726195.1 Burkholderiaceae bacterium
GACCTCGCCTGCTACGTGCAGCTTGTTGGACACCACCAACACCAAACCCAGCAACCCCAGTGCCAAGCCCAGCCACTGTTTCGGTGTGACTTTGCTGCCCGCATACGACAACCAAATGCCCGTCAAAACAGGCTGCAGCCCAACAATCAGCGCCGACAAACCAGCGCCCATACCCGCCTTCACAGCAGCCCACACACCACCCAAGTAGCCCGCGTGCATGAGCATGCCGGTCACGATCAGGTGCAGCCACTGCGCGCGATCACGCGGGAAGCGCACGCCAGACAGCCAAGCCCAGGCCAAAAAGCACAGCGACGACAAGGCGTAGCGCCAACTCAAAAACGTCATAGGCGACGCATGCGGCATGGCCAAGCGCGCCACCACAAACCCCGTGCTCCATATGAGCACAAACACTACGGGCATGGCCGCAATCCAACGGCTGTCGTCGCTATTCATGGGGAGGTTTCTCAGGGATTGGGTGGGACTCGCAGGCGCTGCTGAAGCAACGACGCGCCTTGTGGTCAGCTGCGTGCACGGATATCGGGCAAGGCTTTTTGCAGGTAGTACACCATGGACCACACCGTGAGCACCGCGGAAATCCAAATCAACCATTCGCCCCACAAGCGGGTATCCAACCAACCAAACAATTGGTCGTTGAACAGCAAAAACGGAATGGCCACCATTTGCACCGACGTTTTGAGTTTGCCCAGCATGTGCACGGCAACGCTCTTATTCGCACCAATCAGCGCCATCCATTCACGCAGCGCGGAAATGGCGATTTCACGGCCAATGATGATCAAAGCCACCACCACATGGGCCCGGTCCAGATGCACCAAAATGAGCAAGCTGGCACACACCAAAAACTTGTCGGCCACCGGGTCTAGAAAGGCGCCAAACGCCGAGGTTTGGTTCAGCTTGCGCGCCAAATAACCATCCGCCCAATCGGTGAGCGCAAACACGATGAACATGACGGCGGCAATGCTGCTTTGCAATTCCAACGTCATGCCAGGCACAAAAAAGATACCCACCAACAACGGAATGGCCACGATGCGGGCCCAAGTCATGAGCATGGGGATGGTGGTGTACATGGCCTGATTATTACCCAGACCCACACCAACTCCGCGCAGCCTGGGCGACAGGCGGGGCACGGCCACTGCGCCCGCCACAGCCGCTCAACGCAGGGCGTTGTAAATGGTCGTTGCCAGCGCCTTAGACACGCCGTCAACACTGGTCAAGTCCTCAATGCTGGCGCTGGCCACACCGCGCACGCCGCCAAAGCGCTGCAACAAAGCCGCCCGGCGCTTGGCCCCCACCCCGGCTATATCTTCTAGCTTACTGGAGCCCGTACGCACCTTGGCCCGCGCGGCACGCATTCCAGTGATGGCAAACCGGTGGGCCTCATCGCGCACCTGCGCCACCAACATAAGGGCCGCAGAGTCGTGCCCAAGCGAGGCCTTGGGCCTGCCATCGGCAAACACCAACTCTTCCAGCCCCACCTTGCGCCCCTCCCCCTTTTCTACGCCCACCAAACGGCTGATGTCCAAGCCCAGCGATTCAAACACCTCTTTCGCGGTGGAGATTTGGCCCTTGCCACCATCGATCAACACCACGTCGGGTAAGCCGCCGGACTTGTTGGCGGCGCCATCCGCATCACCGCCGGCCTCGGCCAACTTGCTGTAACGGCGCATGAGTACTTGACGCATGGCCGCGTAATCGTCGCCGCCGGTGATGCCCTCTATGTTGTAGCGGCGGTATTCGCTGCTTTGCATCTTGTGGGTGTGAAACACCACGCAGGACGCCTGCGTGGCCTCACCAGCCGTATGAGAGATGTCAAAACATTCCATGCGAAAGCGGGCCAAGTCGTCAGGGGCCAAATCCAGCGCCTCGACCAAGGCGCGCGTACGCGCTTGCTGCGAGCCTTCTTCCGCCAACAGCCGTGCCAAGGCGATATCGGCATTGCGCTGCGCCATGTCCAGCCATACCTTGCGCTGGGCACGCGGCTGGCTGACCCAATGCACTTTGACACCGGCTTGCTCAGCCACAGCTTTGGTCAGGTCTGGGGCTAACGCGTGGCTGCTCACCACCACAGTTGGCAGCGGCACATCAATGTAGTGCTGGGCAACAAACGCAGCCAACACCCGCTCACCCACCAATTGAGCGCGGTCCTCTGCGGACTGGGTAGGAGTGCCACCTGCACCTGCACCTGCAACATCGACATGAACACCGGAACTGTTGGCTGCATCGGCTTGCGCCTGCTCCCAGGTCACCGCGTCCTCAACGTGTGCTGGGAAGTAGGCCCTGTCGCCCAAATGTCGCCCACCACGAATCATGGCCAAGTTCACACAGGCGCGCCCACCTTGCACTTTCACAGCCAGCACATCCACATCGGTCTCATCACTGGACTCCACGGACTGTTGGTGCAACACCCTAGATAAAGCTGTGATTTGGTTGCGCACTTGTGCGGCCTCCTCAAACGCCAAAGCCTGTGCATGCCCCAGCATGCGCGCCTCCATGGTCTTGAGCAGCGTTTGCGTCTCGCCACGCAAAAACGCCGCAGCCTGCGCCACATCTTGGTCGTAGGCCTCTTTGGAAATATGTCCGACGCACGGAGCCGTGCAACGCTTGATTTGGTACAGCAAACACGGGCGCGACCGGTTGTTGAACACCGTGTCCTCGCAGGTGCGCAGGCGAAACACCTTTTGCATGAGCTGAATCGTCTCTTTAACGGCCCATGCGCTGGGGTAAGGCCCGAAATAGTCGTGGCGCTTGTCTACCGCACCCCTGTAGTAAGCCATTCGGGCATAGGTTTGCTTGGAGAACTTCAAGTACGGGTAGCTCTTGTCGTCGCGAAACAAGATGTTGTATTTCGGGTGCTGCGTCTTGATGAGGTTGTTCTCAAGCAGCAAAGCCTCGGCCTCTGAGCGCACCACAGTGGTTTGCAAGCGCACGATTTTGGAGACCATGTGGCCTATGCGCGTGCCACCGTGCTGCTTTTGAAAATAGTTACTCACCCGCTTTTTCAGGTTCTTGGCCTTGCCCACGTACAACAACTGGTCATGGGCATCGAAATAGCGGTACACGCCCGGCAAGCCCGGCAGCGCCGCGACTTGTGCGAGCAGAGCTTCGCTGTGCACGGGCGCGCCGCCCCCTCCGTCCTGCGTAACAGACGATGCGTGGTCAGTTGGATCGTCAGGCACTGAAGCCGACACAGGGGCAGTCGGATCTGCGGGGTTGGGCTTAGGTGTTGTGTTCACGGCTGTATTATTCACCCGGAATCGCTGCCGCGCGGACTCAACCACACGGCGCATTCATCATTGCAACCGCCACCATGACCGCCTCCCCTCCTGCGCCATCGCCTGAACCAGACCGCACCACCCCTTCACCATGGGTGTGGGATGTGTTTTGCCGCGTGGTCGACAACTATGGTGACGTGGGGGTTTGCTGGCGCTTGGCACGCAACTTACTGGAGCGCGGCCAGTGCGTGCGCTTGTTCATCGACCAAGCCCAAGCGCTAGCCTGGATGGCTGACCCTGCAGATAGGCAACACCCCAACTTGAGCCTTCATGCATGGGGCAGTGACATTGACGCCTGCGGCGATGTGGTGATTGAGGCCTTCGGTGCCCAACTGCCCGATGCTGCAGAACGCGCCATGGCACAAGCCGCAGCGGCTGGGCGGCGCGTGTGCTGGCTCAACCTGGAATACCTCAGCGCAGAGGCCGACTCAAAATACAACCACGGCCTCGAGTCGCCAGTGTCGTCGGGCCCGGCGGCTGGGCTGAAAAAACAATTTTTTTATCCCGGCTTTGTACGCGGCACGGGCGGTCTATTGCGCGACAGCGCCACCACCGCATCGGCCCAAACCAAACCCGAACTGCCATGGCCCCCAACCAGCATGGCCTTGTTCTCGTATGACTCGCCAACCCTGGCCCTGCTCATCAACCAAGCCCACACCATGGGCATGCACATCTGCGTGGCCGCCGGGCGCACCACGGCACACGTGCAAGCACTGGCCGATGCGCAAGCCATTGCCACCGACAACATCACGCTGCAGCCCCACTGCAGCCAGCAGCAATTCGACGCTTGGCTCGCCGCACAAGATTTTTTGGTAGTGCGTGGAGAAGACTCACTCACCAGAGCCATTTGGAGCGGCAAGCCGTTCTTGTGGCATATCTACCCGCAAGACGATGGCGTGCACCGCATCAAGCTCAACGCCTTTCTAGACTGGATGCAAGCGCCGTTGGCCATGCAACATGCGTTTAAAACGCTCAATGGCACACGCAGCCTGCGCGATGACGCCTTGCTGTTTCCGGCCAACCGCGATGAATGGCAGCAATGGACAAGCTGCGTGCGCGCCGCCCGCGACAAGCTCTTGGCCCAAAACGACTTGGTCACGCGCTTGTTGCTGCACGTGCACAAAACGCTGTCTTAACGCGCCCATCCAGTGTGCAAAGCTGGCTTGGACGCCAAGTTGTGGTCCGCGGATCGGCGTCGCACCGTTTAGCCGTTAAAATCTAGGGTTTTCCGAAATGTCAGTCCGCATGTTGCAGCCCCAGGCTGCGCCTTGGACGGAACCACTCGCACCTACACACGGTTAATAGCTTTATGAAAATCGCTCAAGAAATTCGCGCCGGCAACGTCATCATGCACGGCAAGGACCCCATGGTTGTTCTGAAAACCGAATACAGCCGCGGCGGCCGCAACTCAGCCACTGTGCGCATGAAGCTCAAGTCGCTGCTCGGCAACATGGGCACCGAAGTCGTGTTCAAGGCCGACGACAAAATTGACAATGTGATTCTCGACAAAAAAGAGTGCACCTACTCCTACTTTGCAGACCCCATGTACATCTTCATGGACGAGGACTACAACCAGTACGAAGTGGAGTCTGAAAACATGGGCGACACCCTGAACTACCTCGAAGACGGCATGACCGGCGAAGTGGTGTTTTACGAAGACAAGGCTATCTCCATTGAATTGCCGACCTCCGTAGAGCGCGAAATCACCTGGACTGAGCCCGCTGTCAAAGGCGACACATCAGGCAAAGTGCTCAAGCCCGCCAAAATTGCAACCGGCTTTGAAATCGCAGTGCCCTTGTTTGTCGCGCAAGGCGACCGCATTGAGGTGGACACCCGCACTGGCGAATACCGCAAGCGCGTGTAA
>JANREF010000191.1 GCA_030726195.1 Burkholderiaceae bacterium
ACGGTCAGGCAGGTGTTGAGCAACAGCACGCCTTGGTCTGCCCAGTCGTCTAAACAACCACTGGTACGCTGCACGGCTGGCGCGGCACGCGCATCGGCGTGCAGTTCTTTGTACATGTTGCGCAGCGACGGCGGTATGGTCACGCCCGGCGCCACCGAGAAAGCCAAGCCATTGGCCTGTCCAGCTTGGTGGTAGGGGTCTTGGCCCAAAATCACCACCCGCACTTGCGGCAAAGGCGTGAGCAGCAACGCCCGCAGGGGCTGCGGCGGATAAATCCGCGCACCGCTGTCCACATCGGCCTGCAACTTCACCAACAACTGCGCCCCTACAGCGCTCTCAAAGAACGCCGATAAATGAGGCGTCCAGCTGGGATCGGCCTGCCATTGCTGCCAATGTGCGCCTTGCAGCTGGCGTTGGCGTTGCAGTTCCAGTTCACCCACATCGCCGTCAAACAAGCCCCCGGTCATGGCTGCGCCCTTGGCCGCCGCTCTAACGCCTGCTGCCACCGGCCCACAGGCGGCCACGCGCATGCAGGGCTGGCTTGCACCGCCACAGCGCCGCGCGTTTGCTTGGCCGGGTTAGCCCGCCGCACCCGTGCCCGTACCGAACAAGGCATGGAGCGCCACACCAGGCTCTGGCGCACGCATAAAGGTCTCGCCCACCAAAAAGCAGTTGATCTGAGCCTCGCGCATGCGCGCCACATCGGCCTCGGTGGCAATACCCGACTCACACACCAAGAGCTTGTCCGGTGGGCATTCGGCTTTGGCGCGCAAGCTCACGCCAAGGTCCACCTCAAAGGTGCGCAGATTGCGGTTGTTCACTCCCAGCAACGCCGTTTTGAGCTTGAGTGCGCGGGCCATCTCAGCCATGTCGTGCACTTCCACCAGGACCGACATACCCAGGTCGTGCGCAATGGCTTCAAAGTCTTTGAGCTGGGCATCGTCCAAGCACGAGGCAATGAGCAACACAGCATCAGCGCCCATGACGCGCGCATCAAATATTTGATACGCATCAACAATGAAGTCTTTGCGCAGCACAGGCAAGTCGCACGAGGCGCGCGCCTGCTTCAAATAGTCGGTGCTGCCCTGAAAAAAATCTTTGTCGGTGAGCACCGACAAACAAGCCGCGCCGTGCTCGGCATAGCTTTGCGCAATATCAGCGGGCTCAAAGGGCTCACGCAGCAGGCCTTTTGAAGGGCTTGCTTTTTTGATTTCGGCAATGACGCCGGGCACGCCTGCCGCCAGCTTGGCGCGCAGCGCCGCTTCAAAGTCCCGCACTTGTACGCGGCTGTAGGCATCGGCCTGCACGGCAGCCAAGGGCCGGCGGGTTTGGGCGGCCGCGACCTCTTGGTGTTTAACGGCAACAATTTTTTCTAAAATATCCATGAGGCTTTTACCGGTTGAAGTCGACTCAGTCGCTGTAAGTGAATGTCGTGTGGTGGTACGTTGCTCTGCGCGGTGCGCCACCGGGCCAAGTTTAGGCCTGTGCGGCGCAAAAGTTGCGCCACTGCTCCAGCTTGTTGCGCGCAGCACCCGAGGCGATCGCTTGGTCCGCCAGCGCGATGCCCGCTTGCATGGTGGGCGCCACATTGGCCGCATACAGCGCCACGCCTGCGTTGAACATCACGATGTCACGCGCCGGACCGGCCACGTTGTCGAGCACACTGAGCAGCATGTCGCGAGAGGCCTGGGGCGTGTCCACCTGTAGCGCGCGCACGCTGCTCATGGGCAAGCCAAAGTCTTCTGGGTGAATCTGGTACTCGGAGATCTCGCCGTCTTTGAGCTCACCCACCATGGTGGCCGCACCCAATGACACTTCGTCCAGACCATCCAAGCCATAAACCACCACCGCGTGTTGCGCACCCAAGCGCTCCAACGCACGCACTTGAATACCCACCAAGTCGGGGTGAAACACGCCCATCAAAATATTGGGTGCTTGCGCGGGGTTGGTGAGTGGGCCCAAGATGTTGAACATGGTTTTGCAGCCCAACTCTTTGCGAATAGGCGCCACATTCTTCATGGCGGGATGGTGGTTGGGCGCGAACATAAAACCAATGCCAACCTCTTTCACCGCCTGCGCAATGACCTCGGCGGGCAAGTTGATGTTGATACCCAAGGCCTCCAACACGTCGGCACTGCCAGACATGCTGGACACGCTGCGCCCACCGTGCTTGCTGACTTTGGCGCCTGCAGCCGCAGCCACCAACATGGCACAAGAACTGATGTTGAAGGTGTGAGAGCCGTCGCCACCCGTGCCCACAATGTCGACCAAATGGGTTTTATCGGCAATCTCGACCTTGTTGGAAAACTCACGCATGACTTGTGCTGCAGCTGTGATTTCGCCAATGGTTTCCTTCTTCACGCGCAAGCCAATGATGAGCGCGGCCACCAAGGGGGCGGACATTTCGCCCGTCATGATGAGGCGCATCAAATGCAGCATCTCATCGTGAAAGATTTCGCGGTGCTCTATCACGCGCTGAACGGCTTGTTGCGGTGTGATCGGTTGGTGTGCGGGCATGTGTGGTCTCCTAGCGTGTGTTGTGTCGACTGTGCGTTTTAAGGCCTGGTGCCGCCTATATGATGTGCGCTACAGCCCTGCGGCTCAATACGGCCCTGCATGGGCATGTGCATTTGTACTAGCGGACGTAACGATAGTGGCGGTAGTGGCGTTGGTGGCGCTGGTGTTGGCGGTCGCTGGCGCAGCGCCTGAGGCAGCAGCTTCGCTTTGAAAGAAGCTGCGAATGGCGTCTAGTGCGCAATCAACACCGGCCTCGTCCACGCCCAAGTGCGTGACAAAGCGCAGGCCAATGAGGCCGGTTGCCAGCACACCGCGGGCGCGCAAATGCGCCAACAGCGCCGCGCCTTGGCCGTTGGCCACATCGGCAAACACGATGTTGGTGTCCACCGACTTCACCGTAATACCGTCTATCGCTTGTATGCCCTGCGCCAAGCGCTTGGCCAACGCATGGTCGACGGCCAGTCGGTCCACGTGATGGTCTAAGGCGTAGCTGGCCGCTGCGGCAAGAAAGCCTGCTTGGCGCAAGCCGCCACCGGCCATTTTCCGCACGCGTTTGGCGCGTGCAATGAGTTCGTGCGAGCCGCACAAAGCTGAACCAACGGGCGCACCCAAGCCTTTGCTAAAGCACACAGACACACTGTCAAAGTAATCAGTGATCTCGCGCAAGCGCGCCAATGCGCTTTGGCCGGGCTGGGCAGATGCGACAGCCGCATTGAACACACGCGCACCGTCTAGGTGTCGGGCCAGGCCATGGCGACTGGCCAACGCAGTGGCCTGCGCCAGATACGCGTCGGGCATGACGCAGCCATTCCATGTGTTCTCCAAACACAGCAGTCGCGTGCGAGCAAAGTGTGGGTCGTCGGGTTTGATGGCGGACTCAATATCGGCCAACGACATGCGCCCGGTGGCATCTTGCGTCAACGGCTGCGGCTGCACGCTGCCAAACACGGCTGCGCCACCGCCTTCGTATTTGTAGGTGTGTGCGCTCTGGCCCACAATGTATTCGTCCCCGCGCTGGCAGTGCGCCAAGATACCGCACAAATTGCTTTGTGTGCCGCTGGGCATGAACAGCGCCGCCTCTTTGCCCGTGAGCTCAGCAATGCGCGCTTGCAGCGCGTTCACACTGGGGTCGTCGCCAAACACATCATCACCCAAGGGCGCGGCCATCATGGCCTCGCGCATAGCGGGGGTGGGCTGTGTGACCGTGTCACTTCTAAGGTCCACCACAGCGCCGGGGTTGCCGGTGAGGTGGGGGGTGTGCTGTGCATTGGCTTGTGTCATACACGCTCCAAAAAATGTTTGAGCATGGCGTGGCCGTGCTCGCTCAATACAGACTCGGGGTGAAACTGCAGCCCCTCCACGTCCAGCTCCGTGTGGCGAAGCCCCATGATTTCACCATCGTCCGTGCGCGCCGTGATCTCCAAACAAGCGGGCAGACTGTGCGCCGCCACCGCCAAGGAGTGGTAGCGGTTGACTTCAAAGCTCGCGGGCAGCCGTGCAAATACGCCTTGTTGGGTGGTGTGTATGGTGCTGACCTTGCCGTGCATCAGGGTTTGCGAACGCACCACGTCCGCACCAAAAGCAGCGCCTATGGCTTGGTGTCCCAAGCACACGCCCAGCACCGGCAACTTGCCCGCGAAATAGCGGATCGCCTCAATGGAAATACCCGCCTCTTTGGGCGAGCATGGCCCTGGCGAAATCACGACACAGTCGGGCTGCAACGCAGCCATGTCGGCCACGGTGATTTCATCGTTTCTAAACACCCACACGTCGGCACCCAGTTCGCCGAAATACTGTACGAGGTTGAAGGTGAAGCTGTCGTAGTTGTCCACCATGATGAGCTTGACGGGCTTGCCCACAAAGGAGCCGGGCGCAGCGGCGAAATGGTTGGGCAATGCGGTGGTGTTGTGTGTGGTCATGATTTACACCAATCCTTGTTCAACCAACTCGGCCGCGCGCAAAATAGCGCGTGCTTTGTGCTGCGTCTCGGCCCACTCCAATGCGGGCACCGAATCGGCCACCACACCAGCGGCGGCTTGCACGTGCAGGGTTTGGTCTTTGATGACCGCGGTGCGAATGGCAATGGCCACATCCATATCGCCTGCGTAACTGATGTAGCCACAAGCGCCGCCGTATATGCCACGCTTGCTCACCTCGAGTTGATCTATCAATTCCATGGCGTGCACCTTGGGTGCGCCCGTGAGCGTGCCCGCCGGAAAGCAAGCACGCAACACATCCATATTGCTCAAACCGTCGCGCAGCGTACCTTGTACGTTGCTCACAATGTGCATGACATGGCTGTAGCGTTCTACCGCAAACGACTCGGTCACTTTGACCGAGCCAATATTGGCAATGCGGCCAATGTCATTGCGAGCCAAGTCGATCAGCATGACGTGCTCGGCGCGCTCTTTGGGGTCGGCCATAAGCTCTTGCTCGGCCGCTGCATCTTGCTCTGGCGTGGCACCACGTGGGCGTGTGCCTGCCAACGGTCTGATGGTGACTTGTTGCGACTCACCCACTTGCTCTTTGCGCACCAAGATCTCAGGCGACGCACCCACCACATGGTGATCGCCCAGGTCGTAGTAATACATATACGGGCTGGGGTTGAGCGTGCGCA
>JANREF010000192.1 GCA_030726195.1 Burkholderiaceae bacterium
GCGGGCGAAGGGCGCGGTGTTTGCCGCCACGCGTGATGGTGGTGCTGTGGGGCGGGCGGCGTTGGACCAGTTTCATTTACAAGCGGACTTTGAGGCCTTGGCGGACGACTTGGTGGCCTTTGAGCGCAGGCGTGTGGCCAGGGGTGAGCTGGCACCAGCGTCGGTGGCCATCATGCGCCAGCGGCTGGACTTGAACATACTGCCGGTGCTGAAAAAGGTGCGCCCGGATGCGGTGGATGGCAACACCTTGGACGAGGTGGTGGACCGGATGGGGGCGGCGGGCTTGTCGCCTACGACGATTTCGCAGTACATGGTGGTGGTGCGCAAGCTGTTGAAAATGGCTGTGCGCCGTGGCTTGCTACTGGAGATGCCCGAGTTTCCAAAGGTGCACACCAAGAACAAGCCGCGTGCCATGTTCAGTGTGAGCGAGTACCGCTTGCTTGTGAGTACCGCGCGCAGGCTGAGTGCCGACAGGCGCAGTGCGCCGCAAACCAAGGTGGAAGGGGGCACACGTGAGCGGTTTTGGGTGCCCACCAAATACCTGCAGTTGCCGCCTGATATGGCGTGGGTGATTGCGTTCATGGTGAACAGCTTTGTGCGGCCATCGGACATCAGGCAGCTGCGCAACAAGCACGTGGAGGTGGTGCGTGGTGAGCACACCTACTTGCGCCTCAATTTGCCTGAAAGCAAGCGCCACGACCGCCCCATTGTGACCATGCGCCCGGCGGTGCGCGTGTTTGAGCAAGCCATGGCGCACGCGCAGTCGCAAGGGCATGGCGCGCCAGACGACTACGTGTTTTTGCCGCAGCTGCGAGACCGTCAGCACGCGTTGTCGATACTGGGTTTTTGGTTCAAATGGGTGCTGCGTGAGGCGGGTATGGAGGAGGTAGACCACCTCGGCCGCAAGCGCACTTTGTACAGCTTGCGCCACACGGCCATCATGTACCGCCTGCTGTATGGGCAAGGCATAGACACGCTCACCTTGGCGCGCAATGCCCGCACGTCGGTGCAGATGATTGAGCGCTTTTACGC
>JANREF010000193.1 GCA_030726195.1 Burkholderiaceae bacterium
GAGGTGTCGCGCTTGTCAAGAAAATGTCATACAAAACCGGCAACAATGTGTACGTGAGTTGTTGTCCATTATTCGGAGTTTGCCATGCCCAAGTCTAGCCCTGCCCCATCTGTGTCACACCCGCCATTTCATGAGCTCATGGGTCAGCTGGCCATTGGGGATGCGCCCACCCACTTGGGGTGGCTTAAGGCCAACTACGACAACCGCGCGCAAGTGCCTACGGCTCTGACGCAGCTGGCCGATTGGGCCAAGCAGTCTGAGCGCATGCGTCAAAACTACACGGCAAGCCAGTCGTGTGCCCTGGACCTGGCCTATGGCCCAGATGCGGGCGAGCGCTTGGATGTGTTTTGGCCGCAAGCGGTCACTAGCGCTGATGCAGTTCAAGCAGCCGGAGCGGCTTCAGCGGCGCAAACAGCCCAAGCCGGTGACGCAGCCACGGCAACCAAAGCTACACAGGGAAGCAAGAAAAACAAGGCGGCTGCAAAGGGCAGGCGCGTGGTGGTGTTCATACACGGTGGTTACTGGCGTGGTTTGGACAAAGCAGACCACTCATTTTTGGTGCCCAGCTTGCAGCGCAGCTTCAGCGATAAGGCCCACAAGGGTGCGGTGGTGGTGATGCCCAACTATGCCTTGTGTCCCAGCGTTGAAATCGACGACATTGCCTTGCAACTCACCCGCGCCATGGCCTGGGTCTACGAGCACATACACCGCTACGGTGGCGACGCCACCGAGGTGTCTGTGGTGGGGCACTCGGCAGGCGGGCACTTGGCCACCATGCTGCTGGCGTGCAACTGGCAGGCGGTGCACACACCCGCAGGTGTTGCGCTACCTAAGCACTTTGTGCGTCGCGCGCTCTCGGTGTCGGGCTTGTATGACTTGGCCCCGTTGCAGCACGCGCCGTTTATTCAACAAGATTTGCGCCTTACTGACAAGACCATTGCGCGCTGTAGTCCGGCGTATTGGCCAGCGCCCAACAAGCGGCGCTTGTACACGGTGGTCGGTGGTGATGAAACCAGTGAGTTTGTGCGCCACAACACCATGATGCGCAAGGCTTGGGGCCGCAGCGTGGTGCCCATGGCCGATGTGGTTGCAGGCTTGAACCATTTCAGCATCGTGGAAGCGCTGGCCAGCGGCCACCCTAAGCTCATGAAGGCCCTGCGCAAGCTCAAAGACTGACGCAAGCTCAAAGACTGACGCAAGCTCAAAGACTGACGCAAGCTCAGGAAGGTTTGCAAGTTCAAAGACGAACGGTCTGAGCGCAGCGCAATAAAAAACCGCGGCAACTGGCGTTGCACGCGGTTTTTTTATGGGGTGACTGCGCCGCCTAGCCTAGCCTAGCCTAGCCTAGCGTGGGCTGCGTGGGCTGCGTGGCACAGACTCACATCAACAGGTGTTCGCCTGCGTTGTCGCCGCCCAAAATCACGTAGTTCACTTTGCGAATGTCCATGAGCTTGGTGCCGCCGCTGTACGAAATAGAGCTTTGCACGTCTTGCTCCATTTCTACCAAGGTGTTGGCGAGCTTGCCTTTGATGGGCTCCAAAATGCGCTTGCCTTCAACGTGCTTGTACTCGCCCTTGTTGAAGTCGCTGGCCGAGCCATAGTATTCCTTGAACAATTCACCGTTGACCTCAACGGTTGCGCCTGGGGACTCTTCATGGCCTGCAAACAACGAGCCAATCATGACCATGGATGCGCCAAAGCGCACGCTCTTGGCCACGTCGCCGTGGCTGCGGATACCGCCGTCGGCAATGATGGGCTTGGTGGCCACGCGGGCGCACCACTTCAGCGCTGAGAGCTGCCAGCCGCCTGTACCAAAGCCTGTTTTGAGTTTGGTGATGCACACCTTGCCTGGGCCTACACCCACTTTGGTGGCGTCTGCGCCCCAGTTTTCGAGATCGATGACGGCCTCTGGCGTGGCCACGTTGCCCGCAATGACAAAAGCCGTGGGGATGTGGGTTTTGATGTACCCAATCATGTCGCGCACGCTGTCGGCGTGGCCGTGGGCGATGTCGATGGTGATGTACTCGGGCACCAAGCCTTGGGCTTTGAATTGGTCAACCGTGTCGTAGTCGGCTTGTTTAACGCCCAGTGAAATGGAGGCGAACACGCCTGCGTTGTGCATGTCGCGCACGAATGCAATGTTGTCTAGGTCGAAGCGGTGCATGACGTAGAAGTAGCCGTTTTGGGCCATCCACTTGCAAATGTCTTCGTTGACCACCGTCTTCATGTTGGCGGGTACAACGGGTAGGCGAAAGCTGCGCTCGCCCAAGGTCACGCTGGCGTCGCACTCTGAGCGGCTTTCAACGCGGCATTTACGGGGCAACAACAAGATGTTGTCGTAGTCAAAAATTTCCATGGTCTCTGATCCCAAGTTCCAACATAAAAGGACGCATAAAGCCGTGTTGGCTGGTATGCGGAGCACTTGGTTTAGGCCCGGTTGTTGTGCGGTGCGCCGTGCAGCGGACACAAAAAACCGGGCGACAAAATACTTGGGCCCGGTGTCTGATTCTACCTAAATTTGCAACCAACTTCTTGGGCTTGCGTGGGTTGTGCGCTTTTTAAGCCAGTCACCACGGGGTGGGTGATTGGCCGGCGGGCCTGTGCGCCAGCGCACACCACGGCTGTGTGCGTCAGTACACACAGCCTTGGTGTGGGTCAGCTGTCGCCCATGGCTTTGGCTGCGGCTTGCAGGGCAAAGCGTCTGGCTTGCAAGTCGCGGTAGCGGGCCAGTGCGCTGGTATCGGTGTCGGCTTGCGCAATGGCGTCGTTTTCTAGGCGTTGCAAGTGCTCTATCAACATGCGGCGCATGAGTTCGCGCAGCTCCGCCTCGGTCTCAGCGGTGTCTTCATGGCCCAGCGTTTCGGCTTGCTCTACGGCTCGGGCGGCTTGCAAGGCAAACGGCTGCTGCGCCATGGCCACTTGCAGTGCCGCCCATGGTTGTGGGCCGTGGTCGTGCCACTGGGCCTCTAGCCACGTGAACAAGCCGCCAAACGGCGCGTCTTGTTCGGCCAGCAGGTGTTGCTCCTCGGTGCTGAGCCAACCCCAGGCCTGTGGCGTGGTGAGCACAATGCGCGCCACGTGGTCGACGCGGCTGGTGACGTGGCCGCGTCCGCCGACGATGCCTGAGGCATAGGGCGTCTTTTTCTGCCACGCGCGTTTGCCGTTGGTAGCACGGTTGACAGGCGACTGGGGTGCGTTTGTGCCGTAGCCAGCGTTGTGCTCGCCCCGCCACTCGCGGGTATCCCCGCCATAGCCCGGACTTGAGCCGCTGCCAGAGCCCCCGGGGTTGTTGCCGCCTGCACCGTTTGTATCGCTTGAGCCTGCACCGTGCGTTGGTGTGCGTCGCGCAGGGTAGCGCTTGGCGTTGGCTTGCCACAGCTCCAGCACCTCATGTGCGCCCAAGTTACAGCCGTCTGCCAGCTCGCTCAGGAGTTGGCGTTTGAGCGCACCGTCGGGCAGGGCGCTCCACAGCGGCTGTGCGGCACTGATCATGTGGGCACGCCCTTCGGCGGTTGCCAAGTCCAGGTCGGCGCTGGCCGCGTCCATTAAAAAACGGCTCAGAGGCGTGGCTTTGGCCACCATGTCCTCAAAGGCCTGTGCACCGTTGGCGCGAATAAAACTGTCGGGGTCGTGCTCGGCGGGTAAAAACAAAAATTTTACCGATCGGGTGTCGGTGGCATAGGGCAGGGCGGCCTCCAGTGCTTTGCGCGCTGCGCGTCGCCCCGCGCCGTCGCCGTCAAAGCTGAACACCACGGTGTCTGTAAACCTAAACAGCTTGTGCACGTGGTCGGGTGTGCACGCTGTACCCAAGGTGGCCACGGCATTGGCAAAGCCCATTTGTGCGAGTGCCACCACGTCCATGTAGCCTTCGGTGACCAGGGCATAGCCGCGCTCACGCATGGCGGTGCGCCCCTCAAACAGGCCGTACAACTCACGACCCTTTGAAAACAGGGGCGTTTCAGGTGAATTGAGGTATTTGGGTTCGCCTTTGTCGAGCACGCGCCCGCCAAAGCCAATGATGTCGCCCTTGACGCTGCGTATGGGGAACATGATGCGGTCGCGAAAGCGGTCGTAGCGCTTGGCGTTGGCCGGGTCTTGCTCGGCTTGCGCGTCGTCTTCGGGCGTGATGACCAGACCACAGGTCACCAGCCCTTTGTCTGTGTAGTCTGGAAAGACGCTGGCCAAGTGCCGCCAGCCTTCGGGGGCATAGCCCATGGCAAAGGCTTTGGCAATCTGGCCCGTGAGGCCGCGTCCTTTGAGGTAGTCGACGGCGCGCGGGTTGGATTTGAGTGCGCTTTGGTAGCTGGCGGCGGCCTTACCCATCAGTTCGCCCAGGCTGTTGTGCTGGTCTCGTTTGGCGGCGGCTTGCGCGCGGTCGGCGGCACTGGCTTGCTCTTCGGGCACGGTTAGGCCCATTTGCTGGGCCAGGTCTTGCACCGCCTCCACAAAGCCTGCGCCCGTGTGGTCCATCAAAAAGCCAATGGCGTTGCCGTTTTTGCCGCAGCCAAAGCAGTGATAGAACTGCTTGGTGGGGCTGACCGAGAACGAGGGCGATTTCTCACCGTGGAAGGGGCACAAGCCCATGTAGTTGGCGCCGCCTTTTTTGAGCTGGACGTGCTTGCCCACCACGTCGACGATGTCGGCGCGGGCAAGTAAGTCTTGGATAAAGCTCTGAGGAATGGCCACGCGCTATTGTGCCTAAAAGCAAAAGCCCTCCGGCAGTAAACCGTTGGCGGCCCCGCAGTGTGTTCGCGCTGGCATGCGCGCATGCCAGACTACAAACAGCCCGTGGTGGCTGTCATGGGCCAACACGGGCTGTGGGCCAGACCCGGAGGTGGTGCTTACTTGGGTGCCAAACGAATGGCACCGTCAAGGCGAATGACTTCGCCGTTGAGCATGTCGTTCTCGATGATGTGCTTGGCCAGTTGGGCGTAGTCGGCAGGTGTGCCCAAGCGGCTGGGGAAGGGC
>JANREF010000194.1 GCA_030726195.1 Burkholderiaceae bacterium
CTACGCCATACGGTGTGCGCCCGAGTTCAAGGTATTCACCAACATCCACTCCACCGTGGTGGACCCCAAACATTTCGATGAAAAAAGCTTTGTCGACTTCGAGGGCGACTCTTGCATCATCCCGCCCAACAGCTTTGCGCTGGCGCGCACGGTGGAGTACTTCCGCATCCCGCGCAACGTATTGACGATTTGCTTGGGCAAGAGCACTTACGCGCGCTGCGGCATCATTGTGAACGTCACACCCTTTGAGCCCGAGTGGGAGGGTTACGTGACGTTGGAGTTCTCCAACACGACGCCGCTGCCTGCACGCATTTACGCAGGTGAGGGCTGCGCCCAAGTGCTGTTCTTCGAGAGCGACGAAGTGTGCGACGTGAGTTACGCCGACCGTGGTGGCAAATACCAAGGCCAAGTGGGTGTGACGTTGCCCAAGGCTTAAAGCCAAGCCTCACCGCGCGGCCTGGCCATCACGATCAACCACCACGAGGCGCAGCCACAGCACACGGGTACAACTGAAGCACTGGGTTTGAAGCCTGCCCTCTCAAGGCCAAGCGTTCAAGCGCAGCTGCCATCCCCCTCACCGCGCAACATGCCCAACGATCAGTCCAACAATCAGTCCAGCGACACGCCCAACAGCGGCTACAGTGGCAGCAGCGGCAGTGGTAGCACCAACACGCCATTAGCGGGTCAGTGGCTGCGGCGCTTGCCGGGCTTTGCAAAAAGCCCTGCGGGTTTGGAGTGGCGCATCTGGAAGCAGCTGCCGCGCTTGTTGGGCTGGGGGACTGTGCTGCTGGGCGTGCCGTGCTTGGTGCTGGGTCTTGCGTTGTTCCCCGATGCCTTGGGCGCTTGGGTGCAGCAGACGTGGTGGCCTGAATGGCCAGGGCTAGAAGGTGAGGGCGGGCGCGACGCCTTGCAGTGGCTGTTTATGGCTGTGGGGCTGCTCATATTTCATTGGACGGCTGTGCTCACAGTGGCCATTGGCTGTGTCATCGTCATGGCCATGAAAGGCCCCGCTTTTGTAGCCGACGGCCTGTCTTTGCCCGAGGCGCCTGCGGGTTCACCAGACCACCACCGCTGAGCCACGGGCCGCGGGCTGGCCCAGCGCATGGACGTTGCCTTGGCGCACTTGGCGTGCGATTTGTGGTGTTTAGCCTACAAAAAGACGGCGTCATCGGGCCAAATACCTTGGTTTAGCGGGCTTTTGTGTCGCTGGGACGTGGGATGGCCGTGCCCCTCTAGCGTGTCTCAGTCTAAACGTGGGACAATCCTAGGCTACATGACAGCATCCTTTTCAGAACTATCTTTGGCACCGTCGTTGGCCAAAGCCGTAGCCCTCATGGGTTACGAAACAATGACTCCCATTCAGGCCCAAGCCATTCCGGTGGTATTGCAAGGCCGAGACGTGATGGGGGCAGCCCAAACGGGCACTGGTAAAACAGCGGCCTTTTCATTGCCCTTGTTGCAGCGCCTGCTCAAGCACGAAAACGCGTCTATGTCGCCTGCCCGCCACCCTGTGCGCGCGCTGGTGCTGCTGCCCACCCGTGAGCTGGCCGACCAAGTGGCCCAGCAAATCAAGCAATACGCAGAGTTCACCAACTTGCGCAGCGCCGTGGTGTTTGGTGGCATGGACATCAAGCCTCAAATCGCCGAGCTGCGTAAAGGCGTAGAGGTGTTGGTGGCGACGCCCGGACGCTTGCTAGACCACATTGAAGGCAAGAGCGCGGTGCTCAATCAAGTCGAGTACGTGGTGCTGGACGAGGCCGACCGCATGCTGGACATTGGCTTTTTGCCAGACTTGCAGCGCATCCTGAGCCACTTGCCCAAGCAGCGCACCACCTTGCTGTTTTCGGCCACGTTCTCTAACGACATCAAAAAGCTCGCTGGCAGCTATTTGCAAGACCCTGTCACGATTGAAGTGGCGCGTTCCAATGCCACGGCGGCCACGGTTGAGCAACGCTTTTACAGCGCAAGCGGTGAAGACAAGCGTTTGGCTTTGTTGGCCTTGCTCAAGCAGCACAGCGTCAAGCAAGCGTTTGTATTTGTGAACAGCAAGCTGGGCTGCGCGCGTTTGGCCAAAGCGCTGGAGCGCGACGGTTTGCGTACAGCCGCCATGCACGGCGACAAAAGCCAAGACGAGCGCCTCAAGGCACTGGAGGCCTTCAAAAGCGGCGAAGTGGACTTGTTGGTGTGTACCGACGTGGCCGCGCGCGGCCTAGACATCAAGGACGTGCCGGCGGTGTTCAACATCGACCTGCCGTTCAATGCCGAAGATTACATCCACCGCATTGGCCGCACTGGTCGCGCGGGTGCGTCTGGTTTGGCGATTTCTCTGGTCTCCAACAGCGATGCGCGTTTGTTGGGGGACATTGAAAAGCTCATCAACCTGAAGGCCGAGGTTGAAACGGTGGAGGTGGTGTCACGCCCCCGCGCCGATTTGGCTGCAGACCGTGCGCCCAAGCGCTTCAACGACGGCCAGCGCTTGCAGCACCGCCGTGAAGAGGGCCCAGAGCGCCGCGCCGAAAGCCAAGACCCCAAGGCTCGCTACCAGCCACCGCGCCAACAAGCCAGCAAAGATCCCTTGTTTGACCAGCCTTACCAGGCCAAGTCGGACAACGGCACAGCCTCTTGGGAAGTGTCTGCGCCTGTGCGCCCGCGTGGTTTGTCGGCCAACATCAAGCCGCGCGCCAAAGTGGCGGCCTTGTTCAAATCACAGCCGCAAACGCAGGCCGAGCCACAGCCTGAAGCCCAGACCGAGACGCAAGCCGAGTAAGGCCTTCTTGCACGTTGGTCAACAGCCTATGGGGCAGCCGACCAACGCACGGTTACTCGTTTGGTGCGCTTTGCGCTCGGACCTAAGAGCGCATTGCTACACCGCAATTCACCGCACACACAGCACCTGAGCACCCGCCTTAGCCCCTAGGGGCGCTGCGCCTGCTCACACGACACGCGGTGCACGATCACATCGTTGCTGTGCGCACTGAATTCTGCGGCTTGTAAGCAGCCACCCCATACACAACCCGCGTCCAATGGCAGCACGCTGCCAGGGGCGACGCGCGTGGCTGTGCTTGGCGCAAGCGTAGACCAGTGACCAAATGCGATGCGCGTATCCAGCGTGGCCCGGTTGGGTGCTTCAAACCATGGGACAAGCCCAGCGGGCGCGTGTTGTGCGCTTTCTTTGTGCACAAAGTCCATGCGCCCATCGCCGTCGCACAGGCGTATGCGTGTGAACCCGTTGACGATGAGGCGCAGCTGGTCCAGCGGTGAGGCCGTTGACGCCTGCGCCCAATGGTCTGGTGTGTTGCCGTACATATGCTGCAAAAAGTGCTGGCAGACCGCGAGGTCGGCATGGCCTAGGGTGGCGCTGGCTTGCTTGGCCAAGGTCATCGCTTGCGCCAGCGTCCATTGCGGCAACACGCCTGCATGCACCATCAGCCAGCCGTGCGCATGAATAGCCAGCGGTTGTTGGCGAAGCCAATGCAAGAGGCTGTCGCGCTCGGGCGCATCCAAAATGCCTTGCAGCGTGTCTCGGCGTTTGGTGGGGGCGAGTGCGATGCCCACGGCCAGCAAGTGCAAGTCGTGGTTGCCCAAGAGGCACTGGGCACTGCTGCCCAGCTCGCGCAGGCGGCGCAGCACACCCAAAGAGTCGGGGCCACGGTTGACCAAGTCGCCCAAGGCGTAGAGTGTGTCCCGGCTGGGCGAAAAACCAATGTGTGTGAGCAGTTGCGACAAAGCCTGGTCGCAGCCTTGTATGTCGCCAATCATGTACAGTGCCATCAGAACATTATCGGCGCTATGGACTTTCTACTCATTCTCTTTCTCACCTTGCTCAACGGCGCATTCGCCATGTCAGAGCTTGCGTTGGCCTCCAGTAAAAAAAGCCGCTTGCTGCGTATGGCAGATGCAGGCGACAAAGGTGCGGCAGCCGCGGCCAAGCTGTTGGATGATCCGACGGCGTTTTTGTCATCGGTACAAGTGGGTATCACGTCCATTGGTATTTTGAATGGCATTGTGGGCGAGGCCGCTTTCAGCGGCGATGTGGCCGAGCTGCTCATGCGCGCGGGCGTGGCCGAGGCGTATGCACCGATTGCGGCGACCGCTTTGGTGGTGGCGGCCATTACCTTTGTGACCATCGTCTTTGGTGAGCTGGTGCCCAAGCGCATTGGCCAGTTGTTCCCCGAGGTGGTGGCGCGCTACGTGGCCATTCCCATGACGGTGGTGGCCCGCGCCGCACACCCGTTTGTGATGTTGCTGTCCAGCACCACACACTTCATCCTGAACTTAATCAATGTGAATGGCCGGGCCGAGCAAGTGGTGACGGAAGAGGAAATTGAGGCGAGTTTGGCCGAGGGCTTGGGGGCCGGCGTGATTGAGGTGAACGAGCATCAAATGGTGCGCAATGTGTTTGCTTTGGACAAGCGCGTGCTGTCGTCCATCATGCTGCCGCGTTCAGACATTCATTGGCTGGACGCCGCGGATGACTTAGAGGTCGCGCTTGAGAAGGCCAGGGCTTTGGGCCACTCGTGGTACCCCATTTGTAAAGACGGGCTGGACGATGTGGTGGGTGTGCTGCACATGGCTGAGATGCTGCGGCTGTATCAAACCCAGCCCAATGCCAAGCTGGGTGAGCATGCTTTGCCTGCGGTCTATGTGCCTGAGACGCTCAACGGCATGGAGTTGCTGGAGCAATACCGCGTGGCCGCCATGCGCATGGTGTTTGTGGTGGATGAGTACGGCGTGGTGCAAGGCTTGCTCACGCCGTTGGACTTGTTGGAGGCCATCACGGG
This sequence comes from Burkholderiaceae bacterium, assembly GCA_030726195.1. GTDB lineage: Bacteria > Pseudomonadota > Gammaproteobacteria > Burkholderiales > Burkholderiaceae_C > RS62. Next base: position 4,782 of record JANREF010000194.1, read on the forward strand.
CGAGCTCAAGTCCGAAGAGGCATTGGACACATGGGCAACCGAGCAGCCTGATGGCTCGTGGGTGCTAGATGGCGCCATGCCAGCCAGTGAGGTCAAGGCGCGGTTGCAAATAGAGACGCTGCCAGATCAAGACAAGAGCCGCTACAACACC
>JANREF010000195.1 GCA_030726195.1 Burkholderiaceae bacterium
CTTTGAGATGCAGCCAGTTGCTGCACTTCAACGGTATGCCTACCGGGTGCTGCGCCAGATGTAACGGCCACGCCCAAAGCATCTGGCTGGCTGTTGGTCGTTTCGTAGGCATTGAAGTCGGTGACGTCGTTGAGCTTTTCGAATGCCGTTTTAACGGTCTCTAAGGCCAGCATGAGAGCCGAGTAGCCTGCCACTCGACGCTCTTGATCGTCGATCTTGGTGTTAATGGCCGCCTCGCGAGGCACCTTCTCGGCATCCACCAAGCTTTGGGCCAAGGCTTGCACGTCCACGCCAGAGCCCGCGCCCAAGGCGCCAATCATGTTAGTGGCCATTGCCGGCTCCTACCTGTTTAACAAACATCAGATCAAGCATCGGAGCAACCCATACAAACTTTAGCCAAACGTTTAGCAGCAACAAAAACGTCGGCCTTAGTTGATGTAGTTGAACAAGTTCAACTGCGTGATTTTTGCAAAGCTGCTTTGCGCGGCCTCTAAGGCCAGCATGTCTTTGTTCATTTTGGTGATGGCCTCGGCGTAGTCCAGGTCTTCAACTTCGGACAGCAGGCTCCTAAGGCGCAACACAGTCTCGTCTATTACTGTTTGCTGAGACGCCACAACGTTCATGTCGGTACCAATTTGGGCCAATGACAAGCCAATACCTTCTTGCAGTTTGTCTAACTCGCCCACGCCTCGATTCATGCCGTCGCGGTCTGAGTTTTTAACTGCATTAATCAAGTCGTCCATGGCCTGGAAAAAGCTAACGCCATACGACTTACCCTCGTCGTCTACACGCACTGCACGTGTAAAGGCATCAGCGCCGGGGCGGTTGAGTTGTATGGTGCGCTGGTCACCCACCAACACGTTGATGCGGGACTGGTCGCCCTGGTAGACAAACTCACCTTGTGCATTGCTGCCAAATGCAGGCTCACCCACGCGGCTACCAGCAAACAGGTAAGACCCACTTTCATCCTGGGTGTTGGCCAAGCTCATGATTTGGTCGCGCAAGCCAGACATTTCCATGGCCAAGGCTTGCCTGTCAGCCGGGCCTACCGTGTCGTTGGCGGCTTGGATGCTTAACTCTCGTATGCGTATGAGCGAGTCGTTGACGTTGCCAAGCGCGGTTTCCTCGGCTTGGTAACGTGCATTGGCGGAGTTCAGAGTGTTGAGGTAGCCCTCGTTTTTCTGAATCACGCCCTTAAACCGCGTGATCACCGCTGCTTGGTCTGGCGCGTCGCTGGGCGCAATGACTTGCTTACCCTGAGACATTTGCGCTTGCGCAGTCGAAAGCTTGTTCTGCACCGTGCTCATCTGGCTCGTTGCGCGGTCAAACAAAAATGAGGTAGATATTTTCATAGGATGGTCCTAACGGGCGAGCGTGTCATCGAACCGCCAAAATTGAATCAAATAGGGTGCTGGCTGTTTGCATGACTTTTGCGGAAGCCTGATAAGCCTGCTGGAAACGAATCAAGTTGGCGGCCTCCTCATCTAGACTCACCCCAGAAATGCCATCTCTAGCCTCTACTGCTTGGTCGTAAACAACCGTTAAGGCATCTTTGGCCACCAACGCTTGTTGCGACATGTTGCCAACCTTGCTCACCTGCTCGATATAGGCTTCAGCAAATGTCTTATTGCCGGGCATGACTTTGGCAGATGCCAGGGCCACAATGTTCAATAAGCCCTCGTTGTTACCGACGCCATCTTGGTTGCCATCCACACCAAAGGTGTCGCCCATAGCGGGCGCGCTGGTGAACGTCAATGTGATGCCCCGGTAACTGACCTCAGACGGGGTTGCGTCTGCATCAAAGCTTCGTGTGGCAATCACGGTATCGGTGTTGCGGTCAGTAATGGTGTACTCGTTTGCAGCTGTGAAAGTTACGTCGAATGGTTGGACACGTAGCGCTTGTGTGCGGTCTGCGGTGGCCGCCGTGTAAGCTGCACTCGCGTGAATGTCACCGGCGCCAGTCACCACAACCACGAAGTCATCACTGGACTCGGCGCCTAGGTAAACACCCATTCGTAAGCCCAGCTGTTGCAGCGCAACAGCAGAGCCGGCTTCACCGATAGCCACTTTGATATCTAGATCCAAGGGGTCGTCTTGGCTACGTGTCATTGACACACTGCCAGCGTAGGTTTTCGCATCAAGCCCTAGCGCATTGCTGGTGTCGCCCACCGCATTGCCAATCGTGATGTGGTTGCCCTCATTGCCATCTGTGTTGGTGAGGACGACATCGCCGTCCCGCGACAAGCTGGCCTGAATCTGCGTTGTGGCACTGTGCAAGTTGATCGCGCTCAACAAAGCCGCCACATCTGTGAATGGACCAGAGATGGTCGTCGCCACCGCGCCGTCACCGTTTAAAACGAGATCACGTTTTAGGTTGAGACTGCTTGAGGGCACGCGTATTTCGTTGGTAGCACTGGCGTCCAACCCACTGACGCCGGCTGTTCGCAACCATGTTGCAATTTCGCTCGCCTGGATGGTCGTCCCGGCAGGCGAGAGCGCACCCAACGAGACGCCGTTGAGCGTTATGACATCAGCTGCGATAAATTGCAAATCGCTGCTGATTCTTGTTCCCGCCAATACCGCATCCAAAGGCTGCGCATCCATGGGTAGACCTGCATCATCAAAAACTTGCTGCATCAGCGGCTGGGCTTTAGCGCCCAAGAACATATCCGATTTGCGATAGGCCAAGTCGCCCTCGACATTCAAATAGTCCGTGCTGTAACTCGATGATGGGTTAAAGCCATACGCCTGTCGCAGCATCATGTTTTGCTCATCAAGTGTGAGCTCCGAGCCCAGCACGTGAACGCCTTCACGGGTCATGACTTGCACTGATTGGCCTGCCACCAAGTCATCCAAATAAACTACAGGAGACAGGGTGCCCTGAGCAACACCTGTTACCAAGGCAAACGGCTGCGTACTGCTGATGTTGACTGCAGTCCCGGCGTCAATGTTTGGATTGTTGAGCAACGTTGCTGCGACATCTTGAGGTACGCTTGGCAAGCCTTGATTCTCGTAGCCCAGTGTTGTGCGTAAATTGCTGGGATTATTCGGGTCTGCGATGACGCGAAATTGTGACGCAGCAGCTATTTTTTGCGGATCATCCAAGGCGACTCGCATACCTGCCGTGGCGTAGCTGCTGCCAGCAACAGCCTCAAAGCTAAAGAATGCTTGTCCGGGATTGCCGTAAGCATCCAAACTTTGCGTATGCACAGCATTAACCTCATCCGCAAATGCGCCAGACAATACGTCCAGCGCGCTTCGAGCGGGCTCTAACACTTGAACTCTAAAAGCCAGCAAACCACCCAGCTCTCCGCTGCTCACGCTAGACAAGGTTTGAATGGTGCCGTCGGTTGCACGCAGGCCTAACGTGATTGTCTCGGGGTCGCTAACGCCAGCACGGGCCGTTAAGGCTTGAACTTGCTGGTTGCTCACCAATAGGCTTTGTGTCATCGTCGACCCCAAACTGACGCTTGCGATGCCATTGGTCGTAAACGACGTCTTTATCGCAGCAAACTGCGACATTTTTTTCAGCACCAAGTCGCGCTGGTCCAGGAGCTCTGGCGGCTGCTTGGCCAGTGTGATATTTTTGGCGAGCTGCTTGTTAACCAAGGCCAATTGCTGCGCAAGGGTGTTCAACTGGCCGACCTTTGCGTCTATCGCTTGTGCCGTTTCAGTTTGCAGCGACTCGAGCTGCCCAGACAGCTCCCTAAAGCGTGACGTGAGGCTATCCGCATCGCTCAATAGTGACGCTCGCAAAATAGTCGATGCTGGATCTACAGATAACGCCTGAGCGCCAGAAAAAAATTGATTGATGGCCGTGGTCAGTCCGGTTGACTCACTGCCCATGATGTCCACGACACGGTTGGCGTAGCTGAGCAATGGTTCTTGTGTGGCCAAATCGCTTTGGCTGTTGCGCAGGTTGGACTCGATAAAGTCGTCAACCTGTCGCTTCACACCGTCAAACACAACACCATTACCAATGTAGACGGTGCCTTGCTTGCTGGGCGTATTGGCTGTCAGTGTGGCGTCTTGGCGGGCATAGCCTTCGGTGCCAACGTTGGCAATGTTATTACTTACAGTTCCTAAAGCACGCTGATACGCCATGACAGCGGTACTGCTGATGCTGAGCATGTCACTCATAACGCACCTCCAATGCCGCGATTCAATGTGGTTTGTGCGGTCGCTGCAGGCTCGTCGGCAAAGCCGTCGCCAGCGTCGTTGAACGCGCGGGAGGTTTCGCCAGATGTGGCTTGCACCTGCTTGATCCAGTGACTGGGCATAGGCATGGGTTGGCCGGTTGCTGGCATCTCTAGCGGCAACACTTTGCCGCTTACCTCGTCTAAGGCCATAGGATTGGGCTGCGTGTGCAATGGCTTTGGCTGCGCAATGAGATCCACACCGCTGGGCTTGGCAGGCATCGCTTTAGCGGCGCCGAGCTGCTCGCCCAACATGTCGGCCAAGCCCATGCTGCTGCGCGCAGCCATGGCGACCGATATTTCGCGGTCAAACATGTCTTGGTAGGTGTCCAGCGCGTCCGACTGCAGCATGTCGCTTTTGAATGTCGCCTCGCGCATGGACTTCATCATCATCTGAATGAACAAGGCCTCGAACTGCTGTGTGGTCTCACGCAGCGCGCTTTGGCCATCTTTGGCCGCGCGTCCACGCAGCTCACCCAGACCGTGAAAGTCGAGGTAAGAGCGGGTGACGTTGGTGCTGTCTACGGCCATGGTTGTTCTCTGGTGTTGATAGGGTTCAGTGCAGACTTGACTTAAATCACCACCAGCTCGGCGCGCAGGCTGCCGGAGCTTTTCAGTGCTTCCAAAATGGCGATCAAAGCCGAGGGCGTGGCGCCCACTTGGTTGACCGCATCCACCACTTCGCGCAGGTCTACGCCTGGCTTGAATAAAAACATGGGCTTGTTGGG
>JANREF010000196.1 GCA_030726195.1 Burkholderiaceae bacterium
TGCGCGCTGGGTCTACCTCGGTGATGCCCAGCGCATAGCAAACCGCCGAGTTGGCGGCCGAGCCGCGGCCTTGGCACAAGATGCCGCGGCTGCGTGCAAAACGCACCAAGTCATACACCGTTAGGAAGTACATGGCGTAGCCTAGGTCTTGTATGAGCGAGAGCTCGTGCGCGACTTGCTGCTGTACTTTGGCTGGTACTGCCGTGTAGCGCAGTGCCAAGCCCGCTTGTACCAAGCGCACCAAGGTTTGGTTGGACGGCTCGTTGGGCGGCGCATCGTGTATGACTTCGCTGGGGTATTGGTAGCGGATGTGGTCTAGCGAGAACAGACATTGCTGTGCAATGGCAGCGCTGCATTCAAGCCAGTGCTGCGGTGCCAATCGCGCCAGCTGTGAGCGGCTGCGCAGGTGCATTTGCGCGTTGCTGTGCAAGGTGTGGCCGCACGCTTGCACGGGCTGGCCCAGTCCAATGGCGTTGACCACATCGAGCAGCGGCTTGCGCGAGCGCACGTGTATGCGCGTGTCGCCCACCAACACCACGGGCACCTCTGTGCGCTGCGCGCTGTGCCACAAACAGTGTTGCCACCAGTCGTCATCAACGGCTTGGTGCAAGACCGCGCCAATGTAGATGTGGCCTGTGGGTGCGAGGCGGCTCCAGTCCTGTATGCGCTGCGCCAAGCGCGCGCCCACTTGTGCGGCTGTGTCTGTAGTTGTGCCAGTGGGGCCGTCACATGGTGAGACGCGCGGCGGCACCAGTATGTGTATGCAGGCTTGCAAGTGTTGGGCTGCGTGTTGCCAATGGGGCATGCGCACATGGGCTTTATCGACCCGCTCGCCGTGCGCTGCGACCTGGGCTTGTTCGCTGCCCGTTCTGGCCAGTGTGATGAACTCGCACAGTTCACCCCAGCCGGTGGCGTTGCGCGGCAGTGCGACCAAGCCCCAGCCATCGGGCCACACAAAGCTGCTGCCCGGTATAAAAGCCATGCCCAGCGCTTTGGCTTTGACATGAGCGCGCACCACGCCTGCGACTGAGCACACATCGGTCAGTGCCAGTGCGCGGTAGCCCAAGTCGTGGGCGCGTTGCACCAGCTCTTCAGGCGATGAGGCCGCCATTTGAAAGCTGAAGTGGCTCAGTGCCATCAGTTCTGCGTAGGGCGCGAGCTTATCCATAGAAGCCGTGCAAATACCAAACCCATTCGGGCGGGTGCAGGGTGGTGTCGCTGTCGTTGCTGTTCGTGTCGTCGTTGGTGTTGGTGTTCGTATGCGCGAGCAAGGTGTTCGTTTTGAATATCCACACAGGCCCACACTGTGCAGCCCAGGCCACGTAGTAGTCGCGCAGCAAGGCGCGGCTGCGCGAAAGGCTGTGCCAGTTCACCAGTTCTAGACGTTCTGGCCCCATGAGCAGCTGCAACTCCGAGCCGTATTGGGGCATGTGGTTGTTGACGACCAAGCGCCTGGGCGGTCTGAGCAGCCATGTGGGGCGCATACCTTGCCAGCTTTGTATGCGGGCAATGTGTTGCAGCTGTGTGTCCAGTTGCACGGCTTGCTGCACCTTGTGTTGCACGGCGCTGCGTGTTGTGTGTTGTGCCTTGTGCGCCAAGGCCTGCTTGGCGCTTGCGCCTTGTTCGTTGCGCTCAAGCTGTTGCGCGTAATGGGGCGAATAGGCCTGCCATGTTTGCTGCTGCTCAGGCAGCAGTTCAGGGTGCAGTTGCAGCACGCGTACCGCATCGTCGCCGAGTTTGGCTTGTATGTGGTCTAGACACACCGTCCAGGTCGTGCTGGCTTGCGGTGGACGTTCAGTGTGCTGGTGCGGTGCGTGGCTGGACGCCAACAAGTTGGGGGTTGTATGTGTCTGGGTTTCGTGTGCCTGTAGTTGCAGTTGCAGACTTTCTACGGGGCGCTCTAGCGTTTGTCGTTCCCAATGCGCATGGGTGAGACGCCACCACAGGGCTTCTTGCGCGCTGGCTTGGCTGCTGTGTAGACGCAGGTGCTGCTTAGGCGCCAAGCCCGCCGAGCGTGATTGCAAGCTGGGCTCGAAATGCCAGGTCCAAGCAATGGCGGTGGCCGCTGCGTGGTGCTGTCGCAAGTGCGCACACAAGCAGGCCAATAGGGCTTGGGCGGTGTCGTGTAAGTCGGCCATGTTGCTGGCCAGCGCGGGCAGCTCGCAGCTTTGGTCAAACTGCAGCGCGTGCGTCATCAGTGGCCACTGATGGGCAGCGTCGCCATAGGCTTGGTCTAGCGCCAACAAGGCGGCGCGTCCAAAGCGGCGTGTGGCTTGTGCTGTGGGTAGCGCGCGTATATGGCCCCAGGTGTGCCAACCCAGTGCTTGCAACGTCTTGCGGTGTGGATGCCACTGGGACAGCAGTGCCAGGGGCAGGTCTGCCACAGGGGGCTGGCGCAGTATGCGTATGCGATGGGTGTCTATGGTGTTGTCAGCGTCGGTGTTTGCAGTGCTTTGTTCAGTGTGTGGACGCCACAGTTGCAAGCGTGCGACGGCTTGCAGCGGTGTGTGGCCGCACCCGATGGCGGCGTGTTGCTGTACCAAGCGCGCGCAGGCCTTGGCAAACTGTGCCGTCATCTGGTGCAAGCCGCCGTGCAGGCGCTGCACGGTGCGCGTGTCTATCACCCAATAGCTGTCGTGCTGGTACACCGCAGGGCTTAGGCGCGCGCACAGTTGCGCGGCGTCTTGCCACAGGGGATGACGCGCATTCCAATGTGCGGGTGGCTCAGGCAGCCAAGCGCTGGGCTGTATGGCTAGGTAGTGCATGGCTGCTGTGTGGTGCCGTTGCTGGTGTCTGCTCTGGCATCTGTGTAGGCATCTGTGTAGGCGTGTCGGTGGCGTGTCGCACGCCGTCTACACCGTTATGAACCCCACCGTTTGTTGCCTCGCTGTGTCTGTCTAGCGGCGTCTCACTCAGTCGACGCAAGCGGCGCATGGTGGTGGTGGCTTGCAGTGCTTGGGCCATGGCCGTGCCCAGTTGCGGGCAGTGCGCCACAGCATGGGTACTGGTGCCTGCGCGCTTGTGTACGTGTAGCGTAGCGCTGGGTGTGTGGTGCAAGGGCTCCCAGCCCATGGCACCCCATTGCAAGCGCAGCGCGGCAGGTGAAGCTTGGCTGGCGGCATGTGCTGCGCGCAGCACCCACACGTATTTGTTGTGTTGCGCGGCGCTGTATTGCAGCCGGCGCAGCATGGCTGCCTCGGCGTGACCCAGCGCCAGCACAACGCCTGCCACATCGGTGCATCGCAGCAGCTCTAGTGCTGCCCATGCTTTGGCGCTATCGGCTTGGTGTTTGATCCATAGCAAGCGCTGCGTGTTGACACCCTGCGCTGACAAGGCTGGGCCAAACAGCTCTAGCGACTGCGCCCAAGTGGGCTGCCCCAATGTGCCAACCCAGGCAACAAACGAATGGTTGCAGTGCGGCGTGGGCTGCGCTTGCAGCTGCGTGAGGGCTGGCACCAGCAAGCTGCACACAGCTTGTGTGGGGGCCCATTGGTCGCGTCCGCTTTGCAGCAACTCCACCAAGGCTGCACGTGGCCAGCCGCCGCCTGGCAGCAAGTTGTCCAAGGTGCTGTTGCCCGTGGGCAGTACCTCGCCAGAGCGGGTCTGTAAATAGCTGCTGGCCGGTTCAAGGCGCGGCGAGCCTGCGTTGGGGCTGGAGAGGGTGGGCGGCATGGGAAGGCAGGTGGTCAACGCGGTGGGGGGTGAGATGCTTTAAATACTGTTTTTTTATACAGTATATTGAGTTCTCCGTGACCGTGCAATCCTTAGGCAACACAGCTGCAATATGCCTGCAAGACTGCTGCAAAGCGCATGCAATCCATCAGCAATCCATTAGCAAGACGTCAGCACGACACCTGTGATCGCGCTGTGGCACTGCGCAAAAATGCCCCTATCACACGGTGACAAGCATTTAAAAGGCAGTCATGGATGACAACAACCGGCGGATTGTCTTTGACTGTGTGCGTGCCGAGGCGGCGCGTCAGGCCTTGGCTTGCGCGGCGCTGGCGCTGGCGCAGCGGTGAATGAGCAGGACCAATATCAGGCCCAGTATCAGGCGTGCAGGCGTGCAGGTGTTAATGCGCAGCCAGTGGTTAATGCCCAGCCAGTGCCACCGACTTGATTTGGCACCACACCGCGCTGCCCACTTGCAGGCTTAAGGCGCTGAGCGCGCGCTGTGTGATGCGCGACAACACCACTTGTTCGTGCGTGCGCACGGTGACGATGGCGTGAGCGGGGTGTGCATCTGGCGTGATGGCGGTGATCACGCCGTGCAGCTTGTTTTGTATGGAGCTGTCGGTTGGCTCGCGCGTGGCTAGGCTCACGTCGCTGGCATGCACGTGCAGGCGCACGGCTGTGCCGGTGTGCAGGTCTTGGCTGCGCACCCATACGCCAGCGCTGGGCGTGCTGTTGTGCGCGGGGGCGGCCGTTCTTAAGTGAATGCAGGTCAGGTGAAATCTGCTGTCGTGCTCGCCCACCACGCCTTGGAGTATGGCGCCCGCATTGGTGCCAATGGCAGCGGCGATGCTGGGGTCAGACAATACGCTGGCGACTGGGCCATGCGCTTGCACCCTACCTGCGTTGAGCAGCACCACGTGATCTGCCAGGCGGGTAAGTTCGTCCATGGCATGTGTGACGTACAGCACAGGCATGTCCAGCTCGGTGTGCAGCCGCTCCAGCCAAGGCAGTATCTCTTGGCGTCTGGCCATGTCTAGCGATGCCAGTGGCTCGTCTAGCAGCAGCAGTTTGGGCTGCATGGCCAGTGCACGGGCAATGGCCACACGCTGGCGCTCGCCGCCCGACAAGCTGCTGGTGGTGCGGTGGCGCAAATGCCCAATGGCCAGTAGCGCTACTGCGTCATCCAGTGCGGCTCGTGCTTGTTGCGCTGTT
>JANREF010000197.1 GCA_030726195.1 Burkholderiaceae bacterium
TTTGTACGGTGTCACGTGGGAACAAGGCCTTGTTCACGTGCAAGTTGGTAGGGTGTAGAGCTTGCGCCGTGCGCCTGGCGCTGGCCATGAGCACGCCAACCTTGGCAAACGCCAAGCGCGCCTCGTCGCCAAACTTATGAATGGCACGCTTCATGTACCGCAAGTAAGCGCCGCCATGGCGCGCCTCGTCTTTGCTCAGTGTGTTGTAAATGTGTTTAATCACGGGCTCGTCGTGCCAATCGCTGGCACAGCGGTACCAATGGTTGAGCCTGATTTCGCCGCAAAAGTGCATCATCAAAGTCTCAAGCGCAGGCGCGGGGTCGAAGTCAAACCGCACCTCGTGCAACTCTTGCTCGGTGGGTGCCATGTCTGGGCGGAAGCGACGCAAATACTCCATCAACACCAAGGAGTGTTTTTGCTCTTCAAAAAACCAAATGGACATGAAGGCTGAGAAGTCGGAGTCGTCGCGGTTGTCGCGCAAAAACATCTCGGTCGCGGGCAGGGCCGCCCATTCCGTGATGGCGTTCATCTTGATGGTTTGCGCTTGCTCATCGGTGAGCGCGCTGGCGTCAAACTGGTCCCAAGGAATATCCTTGTCCATGTCCCAGCGGACCGCTTCTAACTGCTTGAAAAGTTCTGGGTACAGCATGGCCACTCCTCATGTGTTGGGTGCGCGTGTGTTGGCGACGTGTTGACGCGCTTGGGTCTTGGGGTCTATGTATCTGTGCCTTGCATTATTTTATGCAAGCAATGCGACAAACAGCTGACAAGGGTCAAATGCCCTTGCAATACACGATGCCCGTCACAGCGGCTGCAGCGCAGGGCGAAGTCACGGTGTGCGATACGTGCGGTAGCGCACGTGTGCTGTGTTGGCACGCGCTTGATGCTATGCCGTGTGTTGCTTATGAGGCCTATGGTTGTTCAATGCGTCGCCCGCCACTGCGTCACGGCGCTCATCAAGTCCCGGGCTTGGCCAAACACCTGCGCCACGTTGGGGTCGGTTACCAAGCGCAGTGTGGCCGCACTGCCGCCCACCCAAATGACGGTGTGAGCGGGCAGCTGCTCACGCAGCTGCGTGAGCCCCGACAGCGCATCTTTAGGCGACGAGTGGCTGCTAAAGCTCAAAGCCACAATGTCTGCATTCATCACGCGGGCCGCGCTGGCCAAATCGGCCACCGGTGTTCTGGGGCCCAGTGAAATGCGGTCGCAACCCATTTGGGCAAACATGCACTCCGCCATCAACAAGCCCAAGGCATGGGGCTCGTTGTTGATGGTCGTGAGCAACACTTTGGGCGACTCGCCCGCACCTTGCAAGGGCAATTGCGACATGCCCTGCAGCAACACGCTTTGCACCACGGCCGTGAATAAATGCTCTTCGTAAATGGCCAAGTCGCCGCGCATCCAGCGCTCGCCCACGCGCGCGGCCATGGGTGAAATGATGCGTTCAATGGTGTTGGACAGCCCCATGGTTTGCACGTGCACCATTAAACTGTCGTGCAAGCGCTTGCGGGCGTGTTGCATCAACAAATTCAGCAGCGGCTCGAGCACGGCGTTGGCCGCACTTGCATCAGCCACAGCCGTTTGCGCTCTAGACTGCAACAACTCGTTGAGTACTTCCAGTGGCTGGGGCACCACTTGACCCGCACGCATACCTGTATCGAGCAAGCGCTTGATCAGGCGCAGCCGTGCGAGTTGCGTGCCGTCGTAGCTGCGCTCATCGCTGTCGCTGCGTTGCGGTATGGGAAAGCCATAGCGGCGCTCCCATACGCGTAAGGTGTCTTTTTGTATGCCAGTATCAAAGGCAACATCGGCAATGGAGTGGCGGGTGTTGTTCATGTTTGTCTTAGACAAATTGTGTGTCGCTCAGCCGAAGCACGCCCGTACAGCCCTAAAGGCTATTGAGATATGCTCCACTTTGACCTCATAGAATGCAAGTACAAATTGTCAGTTGTCTAGGACAATCCTAGCCAGCACCGCTAGCATACAGCGTCACCTACTAAAAGTCTATTTATGACCGCCACGCCTCAACACCTTGCATCCAACAGCAGTCCCGCCCGTGCGCGCGTGGCTGTGGTGGGCTCGGGCATCGCGGGCCTGGCCACCGCACACCACCTGCGCGACGCCGCCCATGTGACCTTGTTTGAAGCCGGCGACTACTTTGGCGGACACACACACACGGTTGACGTGAGCTTGCCCAACGCCTCGGGCCAGACCCAGACCATGGGTGTAGATACCGGCTTTTTAGTGCTCAATGAGCGCACCTACCCCGAGCTGCTCAAGCTGTTTGCGCAGCTCAACATCCCGCTGGCCAAGTCGGACATGTCGTTTTCCGTGACCGTGCCGGGTGAGGGCTGGCTGGGCGCGGGCGCGCTGGAGTGGAGCGGCACCAGCTTGCGCAGCTTGTTTTGCCAGCCACAAAACCTGCTGCGCCCAGCGTTTTGGCGTATGGTCTTGGACATACTGCGCTTCAACAAACTCGCTCGCCGCATGGTGGGCCAACCCATGGACACCAGCCAAAGTTTGGCTGCTTTCTTGAGCGAACACCGCTTTTCAAAGCCCTTCATTGATTGGTATTTGCTGCCCATGCTTGGCAGCATTTGGAGCTGCCCCACGCAACAAATGCTGGCCTTCCCGGTGGCGACCTTGGTGCAGTTTTGCGACAACCACGGCCTTATTCAAGTCACCAATCGGCCTGCTTGGTACACCGTGGCCGGCGGCGCGCGCCAATATGTGCAAGCCATTACGCAGCAGCTCAGCGACTGCCGCTTGAACACCCCCGTTACCGCCATGGTGCGCCACGGCGCAGGCCAAGGCGTGGACCTGAGCTACACCGATCCGACCACCGGCAACACACACACCGAGCACTTCGACCACGTGGTGCTGGCCTGCCACAGCGACCAGACCTTGGCCCTGCTGGATACGCCCAGCGCACAAGAACGCGCTGTGCTTGGCGCCATAGGCTTTCAGCCCAACGAGGCGGTGCTGCACACCGATGCCACACAGCTGCCCGAAGCGCGCAGCGCCTGGTCGGCTTGGAACTACGAACGCGCACCCAAGCGCGAGGATGAAGACCAGCACGTGTGCTTGCACTACCTGATCAACCAACTGCAACCCTTGCCGTTTGCGCAACCCGTGGTGGTGTCGCTCAACCCCACCCGCGCAATTGCGCCTGAGCATGTGGTGGGCCGCTACCACTACGCCCACCCCGTGTTTGACGCCAAGGCTGTGGCCGCGCAGCAGCAGCTGCCCGCTTTGCAAGGGCTTCGCAACACGTATTTTTGTGGCGCATGGACAGGCTACGGCTTTCATGAAGACGGCTTGAAGTCAGGCATGTTGGCTGCGCAACTGCTGCGCGCCACCTTGCAAGCAAGCGCTGCCGCCCATGCCTGAGGCCGTGGCCGCACACCCACCCACAAACGCCCTCATAGGCTTTGGGCAAGTGCGCCATGCGCGCGCACGCCCCAGTACCAATGCGTTTGTCTACAGCAACTACTTTGTATGGCTGCCCATGCGCCAATTCGCGCGCGATGGCTCGGCCGTGCTGCCGCGCAACCGCTGGAGTGCGTTGTCGTTTTTTGACAAAGACCACGGCGCGGGCGGCCCCGATGCGCTGGCTTGGCTGGACACGCTCCTCGGCGAACACCACCTGGCCCACTGCAGCGGTGACGTGTGGCTGCACACTTACCCACGCGTGTGGGGCTACACCTTCAAGCCCGTGAGCTTTTGGTACTGCCATACGCCTGATGGCGCATTAGGCGCTGTGGTGGTGGAGGTGAACAACACCTTTGGCGAGCGCCACATTTATGTACTGCCCCAAGTCACACTGGGTGTGCCCGTGCTGGCCCACAAGGCGTTTCATGTCTCGCCCTTTTGCGAGGTGCGCGGCGAGTACCGCTTCACATTCATGCACCGCTTCACAGCAGATGGCGCGGGCAAGGCACAATGTGCCCACCCCAGTCACACCGTGGCACGCATTGAGTACGACGACACAGCCATAGACGCGAGCCGCGTGCCCACCTTGCTCACCAGCGTGAGTGGTGCGCTGCAAGCACTCACGCCAGCTGCGCGTCGGCGCGCACTGTGGCAATACCCGCTTATGACGCTGGCCGTGATGGCCCGCATCCATTGGCAAGCATTTGTGCTGTGGCGCAAACGCGTGCCTTTTTTCACCAAACCCCAGCCGCCAGCCCGCGCTGTGACGCAGGCAAGCACCGATAACGGCCCTCACACATGACCACCAGCCTGTCCCACAACCGCACCGCCGCAGCGATTCCCAGCACCGCACCCGCTGCAGCCAAACGCGTCTTCAAACTGTTGCAGCGCATGACGCACGGCCAGCTCAGCATCACGCTGCCCGACCACACGCAGCTGCACTTCGGCGTGGGCTCGGGCTTGCATGCACACATCAAACTCAGCAACTGGAACATGTTTGGCGCAGCGCTCAAAAGCGGCGACATCGGCTTTGCAGAAACCTATATCGCTGGCGACTGGCACACACCAGACCTCACGCCACTGTTGCAAGTGCTGCTGCAAAACCGCAAGTCGCTTGAAGATGCCATCTACGGCCATTGGGTGGGGCGCCTGTTTTACCAAGTACGCCATTGGATGAACCGCAACACACAAGCCAACAGCCGCAAAAACATCCACGCCCATTACGACCTGGGCAACGACTTTTACAAGCTGTGGCTAGACCCCAGCATGAACTACTCCAGCGCCTTGTTTGAAACGCAAGACCAAACGCTGACCCAAGCGCAGCACGCCAAGGTGCGCCGCGCGCTGGAGATGGCTGGCGTAACGCGCGGCTCGCGGGTACTGGAAATTGGATGCGGCTGGGGTGCCTTGGCCGACATGGCAGCCAACGACATGGGCG
>JANREF010000198.1 GCA_030726195.1 Burkholderiaceae bacterium
GTGTAAATGGGCATGGCAAAACCCAAAATGGCAGCACGCCCCGATGCCAGTTCTTGCACCCCCATGATGGACATGGTGTGCCAGCCCAGAATGTTGGGAATGCCCAGCCACACAATGCTGCGCCACTGGGAGCCTTGCGGCCACATGTTCATGCCTTTGGCTTGGAAATACACAAACAGCCAAGCCGCACCCAGCGTCATGGTGATGGCGCGAAAGTACAAGGGCGTGAGCTCTTGCAGCGACAGCTTCATCATGGGCCAGTTCACGCCCCACATCAGCGTGAGCGCGAGCAGCGCCCAGGTTTGTTTGCGTGTGAGCATGGCGGCGCTTAAACCGCTACCGGTGCTTTGATGGGGTCGTGGTGCGTGTAGTTTTGAACGTCGAAGTCGTCAAACTCGTAGTCAAAAATGCTGGCGGGTGTGCGTTTGATGTGCAGCGTGGGGTAGGCCATGGGCGCGCGGCTCAGTTGCAGCTGCACCTGCTCGTGGTGGTTGCTGTAGATGTGGCAGTCGCCGCCCGTCCAGATGAAGTCGCCCACATCTAGGTCGCACTGCTGCGCCACCATGTGGGTGAGCAGGGCATAGCTGGCAATGTTGAACGGCACGCCCAAAAAAATGTCGGCGCTGCGTTGGTACAGCTGGCAGCTTAGGCGGGCCTTTTGGCCGTCTAGGCCGGGGGCCACGTAAAACTGGAAAAACGCGTGACACGGCATGAGCGCCATCTTGGACAGCTCGGATACGTTCCACGCGCTCACGATCATGCGTCTGGAGTCGGGGTTGTGCTTGATGGTGTGGACCACTTCAGCAATTTGGTCGATGTGGCCGCCGTCCGGCGTGGGCCAGGAGCGCCACTGCACACCGTAGACAGGGCCCAAGTCGCCATTGGGGGCGGCCCACTCGTTCCAAATACTCACGCCGCGCTCTTGCAGCCATTTGGCGTTGGCGTCGCCGCGCAAAAACCACAGCAGTTCATAAATGATGGATTTGAGGTGCACCTTTTTGGTGGTCACCAGCGGGAAGCCCTCGTTCAGGTCAAAGCGCATCTGGTGGCCAAACACGCTGCGCGTGCCTGTGCCTGTGCGGTCTGTTTTCTCAACGCCATGGGTGAAGACGTGGCGCATGAAGTCTTCGTATTGGCTGCGAATAATAGGCTGGCTCATGGTGCTGAAAGTACGTCGACTGTTAGGGGCCGTAGGGCGTGAGGTGTAGGCAGGGGGCAGTGGCAGGGGCGGGGGCAATCGGGCGTGCTGGGCTCGTGTACCCCCTTAGGATAACAACTTGTCGTCAGATGCATATGGGCCTAGGCGACGTCCGCGTCGTGGGCTAGGACGCTGCCCGGGTTCAAGATACCCAGTGGGTCTAGGCTGTGTTTGATGGCCTTCATCATGGCCATGGCCGTGGCGTCTTTGTAATGGGGCAGGGTGTGCGCCTTGAGCTTGCCAATGCCATGCTCGGCCGAGATGGACCCGTCATGGGCGCGCACCGAGTCGAACACAATGGTGTTCACGCGGGTTTCGTGATCGCGCAAAAACGCAGGGCCGTCTGTGCCCGCAGGCGCTTGCACGTTGTAGTGCAGGTTGCCATCGCCCAAATGGCCAAAATTCACCAAACGCACGCCCGGCAAGGCGTCTTGCAGCAGTTGGTCCGTGTGCGCCACAAACGCTGCGATGCGTGAAATGGGCACGGCAATATCGTGTTTGATGTTCAGCCCCTCGGCGCTTTGCGCCAGAGGGATGTGCTCGCGTATGGCCCACAGTTGCTGGGCTTGGCTCATGTTTTGCGCCACCACCGCGTCGCTTGCAATGTCTTGCTCAAAGGCTTCGCCCAGCGCCAAGGCCAGGGTTTCGCTGGCAGCTTCGTATGCGGTGGTGCTGGAGAACTCCACCAAGGTGTAGTAGGGCGCACTGCCCAACATTGGGACGGCCTTGTCTGGGAAATGCTGGCCAACGAGCTCCAGCGCAAATTGGCCCATGACTTCAAAGCCAGTTAGGCCGTCTCCCAAGCGTGCACGTGCCAAGTTCAGCAAGGCCACGCCTGCCTCTAAGCTGGGTTGGGCCACCCAGGCGACGCATTTGCTGGCGGGCTGGGGGTAGAGCTTGAGTGTGGCCGCTGTGATCACCGCAAGGCTGCCCTCGCTGCCAATGAGCAGGTGCTTGAGGTCGTAGCCGGTGTTGTCTTTGCGCAGGCCCGACAAACCATGCCAGATGTCGCCGTTGGCCGTGACAGCCTCCAGGCCTAGGCACAGGTCGCGTGTGTTGCCAAACCGCAGCACCTGTGTGCCGCCGGCATTGGTGGCAAGGTTGCCGCCAATGGTGCAGCTGCCTTGGGCTGCCAAACTCAGTGGGAAATAAAAACCCGCATCGGCAGCGGCCATTTGCACTTGTTGCAGCACGCAGCCCGCGTCAACCGTCATGGTGAGGTTGGCCGCGTCAATGGCCCGTATGGCGCGCATGCGCGTCAAGCTCAGCAGCACTTGCGTGCCCGACGCATCGGGCACAGAGCCCACTACCAAGCCTGTGTTACCGCCTTGTGGAACGATGGCCACACGGTGCGCCGCGCACAGACGCACCACGTCCGATACCTGCTGGGTGTCGCTGGGGCGCACCACCGCCAGCGCTTGGCCCACAGCGCGTTTGCGCCAGTCGTTCAGGTAGGCCGATAAGTCGCCATCAGCCGCCGTTAAAACGTGGGGCTCGCCCACAATGGCGCGCAGCGCGTGAAGAAAGCTGGTGGTGTCCAGGCGCATGGTGCTTGGTCTTGTTCAGGTCTGAGGTTGTGCCGTGCCGTTAGGCTTGGGCCGCTTCGGCTTGCGCCACAGCAGCGGCGCGTGCGGCCTGAAAGCGCCAGCGCACATGCAGCGCCACGGCCACAAACAGGCTCAAGCACAACAGGGTTTGCCCAAGGGCCAAGCCAGCAGACAGGCCCTTGTCTGACCACGCGCGCACCACGCCTTCTGTGAAGTACAGCCAAATGAGCAAACTCATCCAGCGGTAGGTGTACATGCGGTTTTTCAGCAGTCCGGCCACTGGAATACACAGTGGCAGCACCTTGATGGCCCACCACGATCCGCCTTCGCGCAACGGTGCCAGCCACAGCTCCCATGCCAAGCCCAACACGATGAGGCCCAGCAAGCTGGCCACGGCCACCCAACGGGTGAGCTGTATGCGTGGCGAGGCGGGCAAATGGATGGTGTTGTCGGTGCTCAATGGGCTTCTCGCTTGGGTAAAAGTGGCAGTCGTTGATGGCATGATACCGACATGAAGAAATGGCAGTCTGCAACTCAAGTTTGGCAACGTTTTTGGCAAGACGTGATCTCCGACTTGCGCCGCTTCCCGTGGCGCAATACGGCCATCACGCTGCGCGAGCGTTTTCGCGAAGACAGACTGGGCCAAACCGCCAGCAGCCTGACGTTTACCACCGTCATGGCCTTGGTGCCCTTGTTCACGGTGGGCCTGGCTATTTTCAGTGCCTTTCCCATGTTCGCCCGTTTCGAAGGGGTGATCGAAAAGTGGCTGGTGCAAAGCCTGGTGCCCGATCAAATTGCCCGCACCGTGCTCAAGTACCTGCACCAGTTCTCTAGCAAGGCCGGTGAGCTGGGTTGGTTGGGCGCGGTGGTGTTGCTGATCACGGCGCTGGCGCTGATTTTGACCATTGACCGCAAGCTCAACGACATTTGGCGCGTGCGCAAGCTGCGGCCCCTGTCGCACCGCGTGCTCACCTATTGGGCGGTGCTCACCCTAGGCCCCTTGATGTTGGCGGTGAGCGCCAGCCTCACCACCTATTTGTTTTCCGCCAGCAAAGGCTTGATTGCAGGCCCAGGTGCGAGCTGGTTGTGGGTGTTGGATGTGCTGGAGTACTTCATGGTGGTGGCGGGCTTGGCCGCGTTGTACCACTACGTGCCCAATGCCCGCGTGCGCTGGAGCCATGCTTTCATCAGTGGCTTGTTGGTGTCGGCCGCCATTGAGGTGGTGAAAAAGGGGCTGGGTTGGTATTTGGGTGAGGTGCCCACCTACTCGGCCGTGTACGGCGCATTTGCCACAGTGCCCATTTTGCTCATTTGGATTTACTTGGCTTGGGCGGTGGTGCTGTTGGGTGCGGTGGTTGCGGCCTATTTGCCCAGCTTGCTGCGCGGTGTGGCCAGGCGCAGCGACCAGCCCGGCTGGGACTACCAGCTGTCGCTGGAAATTTTGCAGCAGCTGCAGCTTGCTCACAAAGGCCATGTACAAGATGCTGCCAGCATCACCGAGCTGCCCAGAGGCTTGAGTGCCGAAGAGCTGGCCGTGGCCTTGCGTGTCGATGCTTTGCATTTGGAAGTGCCCATGGACGCGCTGTTGGAGCTGGACTGGGTGGGCAAGCTCGATGAGGCCCAGAGCCGCTACGTGTTGCTGGCCAACTTGGAGCTCATGCCATTGGCACCGCTGGTGCAGGCGTTGTTGCTGCCCAAGTCCAGGCACAGCTTGGCCATGTGGCATGCCAGCGGCTGGGCCGACAAAACGGTGCAAGAGGCCTTACCAAACGGCGACGTGTTGCATCAGGCCTGAGACTGCGGTTGGTGCCTCCCAGGCCTTGAACCCACGCATTGACCGCCAAGGCTTCAACCCCAAGCAATCCCCGCACCCCCAAAAAAAGCCCCAAAAGCCCTAAAAGCCCCAATTTGTAACGTTGGTTGACGCGGCCTAGCGTGTTGGTGGGCGGTGCTGGAGGCTGCCGGTGGTGTGACCCGAGTGACTTGATGCACGGCTGATGTGGCGGGCTCTGAAGGGGCAAGCGCGTCAATGGCTGCAATGGCTGCAATGGCTGCAATGGCGTGAGAGCCGTCACATGCCCGTGGCAAAAGGCACGGCAG
>JANREF010000199.1:0-15936 GCA_030726195.1 Burkholderiaceae bacterium
AGGCGGCAGCGCTTGCCACCTTGGCCCGCATCACCGCCACCACCGACATGGCGGCCCTTGAGGGCAGTGAACTCATCATTGAGGCGGTGTTTGAAAACCGAGCGCTCAAAGCCAGCATCACCCAAGCCAGCGAACCGCACTTGGCCGCCGGTGGTGTGATGGCCAGCAACACGTCAACCCTGCCCATTTCGGGCTTGGCGCAAGCCAGCGCCCGTGCGGCCATGTTTGTAGGCATTCACTTTTTCAGCCCTGTGCACAAAATGAAATTGGTGGAGATCATCAGGGGCAAAGACACCAGCGACGAAGCCATTGCGTTGGCCTTTGACTACGTGCAGCAGTTGGGCAAGCTGCCCATTGTGGTGAACGACTCGCGTGGCTTTTTCACCAGCCGCACCTTTGGCACCTACGTCATGGAGGGCGCGGCCATGCTGGGCGAAGGCGTGCCTGCCGCCTTGCTAGAAAACGCTGCCATGCAGTGCGGCATGCCGGTTGGGCCACTGGCGGTTCTGGATGAAACCGCCCTGAGCCTGAGCGTCGCCGTGCTGGACCAAACCCGCGCCGACTTTGCCGCCACCGGACAGACCTACGAAGCCAGCGCTGGCGAGCTGCTGGTGGAGCGCATGGTCAAAGAGCTCCACCGCCCCGGGCGCGCCGCAGGTGGGGGCTTTTACGACTACCCCACCAATGCGCCCAAACACTTGTGGCCCCAGCTGGAGGCCTTGTTTGCCAAGCCTGACACCGCAGCGCCCAGCGTGCAGGCCATACAAGACCGTTTGCTGTTCAGGCAAGCCGTGGAAACCGCACGCTGCTTGCACGAGGGCGTGCTGCAGCATGTGCACGATGCCAACATTGGCTCCATCATGGGCATTGGTTTCCCGGTCTGGACGGGCGGGGCTGCGCAGTTCATTTACAGCATGGGTGTGGACACCTTTGCGCAGCGCTGTCACGAGCTGGCCCAGCTGCACGGTGGGGGTTTTGCGATTGGCAGCGATATCATTGCCACTTTAAAAGCACACACACCCACCTATTGACCGCCTCCGCCCCTTCCAGCAGCACACCTGCCCCCGCTCAACCCCGCTCGCGCGGCGACTTGTTTTGGTCGTTCAGCTTCATGGCGCTGCAAGGGTTTGGCGGCGTGTTGGCCATTGTTCAGCGCGAGTTGGTGGAGCGCAAACGCTGGCTCACGCCGCAGGCTTTTTTGGAAGACTGGTCGGTGGCGCAAATCATGCCTGGCCCCAACGTGATGAACTTGTCCATGATGTTGGGCGGGCGCTTCTTCGGCTGGACGGGTGCGCTGGCAGCCGTGGCGGGCATGCTGGTGTTCCCCACCTTGATTGTGTTGGTGCTGGCCGCCTTGTTCGCCAACTTTGCCGACCAAGCCATGGCTGTGGGTGCCATGCGCGGCTTCACTGCCGTGAGCGCAGGCACGATTGCAGGCGCAGCCATTCGCTTGCTGCCCGCACTGAAGGGCCATATCTTGGGCTGGCGGGTGTGCACCGCGCTGGCCGCGTCCACCTTTGTATGCATCGCCTGGCTGGGGCTGCCACTGGTATGGGTGCTGCTGGCCGTGGGCGGCACAGGCTGCACGCTGGCATGGTGGCGGCTGTTGCACAGCGCGCGCGTCAACGGTACAGCACCTGAGCCAGCACCAGCACAAGGACAAGGACAAGGACAAGGACAAGCAACCCCTCAGGCACATCCCAGTGTGGGCGACCGCGCCGCATCCAACGAGGCAGGCACACCATGAGCGCAGAGTGGGCCGCGTTGTGGACCAACGTGTGGGACTTGGTGGTGCATTTCACGGGCTTGTCCTTGCTGGCCATAGGCGGCGCCATCACGGTGCTGCCCGATATGCACCGCTACTTGGTGGATGAACAGGCTTGGATCACCTCGGGCCAGTTTGGCAGCGCCGTGGCCCTGGCGCAGGCCGCACCTGGCCCCAATTTATTGTTTGTACCCTTGCTGGGCTGGCATGTGGGCTTGAGCGCGCCATTTGCGCAGGCTGCGGTCGCAGGCACACCATGGCTGGCTTGGGTGTTGGCCGTGGGCTGTGCACTGCTGACCTTGCTGGCCACCATGCTGCCCTCTTCCGTCCTGAGCTACAACGCAGCAGCTTGGGCACACCGCAACAAAGACCGCTTGGGCGTGCAAGCCTTCAAGCTGGGCTTGGCACCCGTGGTGGTCTCGCTGCTGCTGGCAACCGCCTGGATCATGGGCTCGCACCACAACAGCTTGTCCAGTGCATGGGCACCCGCCGCGCTGTCGGTGACGTGCGCCTACTTGGTGGTGCGCACCCGCATTCACCTGTTGTGGATGCTTGGTGTGGGTGGCGTTGTGGGGGCCTTGGGCTGGGTCTAGCGCACGTGGTGGCGCTGGCGCATGGCTTCAAACAAGCACACGCCACTGGCCACCGACACGTTCAAACTCTCCACCGCACCGCTCATAGGAATGCTCACCAACTCGTCGCAGGTTTTGCGTGTGAGTTGGCGCATACCGGGGCCTTCAGCACCCAACACCAAGGCCACTGGGCCTTTGAGGTCGGCTTGGTAAATGGTGTGATCGGCATCTTCGCTGGTGCCAATGACCCAAATGTTGCGCTCTTTCAGTTCGTTGAGCGTGCGCGCCAAGTTGGTCACCATGAAGTAGGGCACTGTCTCGGCCGCACCACTGGCCACCTTGGCCACCGTGGCATTGATGCCGGCGGCATGGTCTTTGGGTGCAATCACAGCCTGCACGCCCGCGCCATCGGCCACACGCAAACAAGCGCCAAGGTTGTGCGGATCGGTCACGCCGTCCAGCACCAAGATGAGTGGCGTTTGGGTGTCGCTTTGCTCCACCGTATCCAGCAAGTCGTCTAGGCTCTTGGCCAGCTCTACATCGTGGGCACGGGCAACCACACCTTGGTGGCCCATGCTGCCACACAGTTTGGCAAGGCGGGCGCTGTCGGCCTCGATGAGGCGCACATCGGCCTCTTTGGTGCGCGACACGAACTGGCGCATGCGCTGGTCACGACGACTGGCATCGAAATACACCTCGACCACCGATTTGGGGTCGGTTTTGATGCGAACGGTTACGGCGTGAAAGCCGAATAAAACTTTAATTGCAGACATGCTGCATTATCGCCTGTGCCCAGCGTCTACATGCGGCCCAATGCAGCTTCATGCAGCTACATACCAGTCCATGCGCGCGATGAATGCTTCGCGGTTGATGGCGAAGCGTCTTAGGAGCGCTCCACCACCTTGCCCGCTTGCAAGCCAATGCGGTGCTCACAGCGCGCCGCAATGGCTCTGTCGTGGGTGACCATGAGCAGCGTGGTGCCTTGGTCTTGGTTGAGCTCAAACATGAGGTTCATGACGGCTTCGCCCGTGGCAAAGTCCAAGCTGCCGGTCGGCTCGTCGGCCACCAGTAGCTTGGGGCGCATCACAAACGCGCGGGCCAAGGCCACGCGCTGCTGCTCGCCACCAGACATCACCTTGGGATAGTGACGCAGGCGCTGCGACAAGCCCACACGCTCGAGCATGGCAGTGGCGGCTGCACGGGCGTCTTTGCGCCCGGCCAACTCCAGGGGCAGCATGACGTTTTCCAGGGCACTCAAATGGCCTAAGAGTTGGAAGTTTTGAAAGACAAAGCCCAAGTTTTGCGCCCGCCAAGCGGCGCGTTGGTCTTCATCCAATGCGAACAAGTCTTGCCCTGCCAACATCACCTGACCGTGGCTGGGTGTGTCCAGTCCAGCGAGTATGGACAGCAAGGTGCTCTTGCCCGAGCCCGATGCCCCCACAATGGCCAAAGACTGCCCGGCATGCAAGGTCAAGTCCACATCGCTCAAAATGGATAATGTCCCTGTAGAGTCCACGACGTCTTTACCAACGCCTGTAGCCACGAGCACTGCCGGTTGTTGACTGTCTTGCATGTACTTATTCCCTTTATTTTCAATCTCTATGCACTGTAACCGCCCCCACACCGCACCACACCTGGCAAGCAAAAGTCCTTTTCAGATTTGGGCTTTTGCGGGTCGCTCGTGCGGGGATGGTTGGGCTTTTTTGCACAAAGTCCTGTCGGGCGCAGCAGTGGCTATGGGTCTGCTACTGGCAGGCGTGAGTGGCCAAGCGCATGCTGTCTCGTCCAATGACGCGGCATCGGCCACACACAGCTCGGCCAAAGTCAGCTTGTCCAGCGTGGCAACGGCCGACACCACCGCCACGCGCATCTTGGTGGTGGGTGACTCCATCAGTGCAGAGTACGGCATCAAACGCGGCACCGGCTGGGTCACGCTGCTGGCGCAGCGCTTGGCCAAGCAAGGCATCGCCGCCAGCGTCATCAATGCCAGCATCAGCGGCGACACCACCGCTGGTGGACGCACGCGCTTGGCCAGTTTGCTGCGCAGGCACAAGCCGGGCTTGGTGGTGATTGAGTTGGGTGCCAACGACGCCTTGCGCGGTCTGCCCTTGAATGTCACACAAGCCAATCTGAGCGCCATGGTGAACATGTCGCAAGCCAGTGGTGCCAAGGTGTTGCTGCTGGGCATGCAAGTGCCGCCCAATTACGGCCAGCGCTACACCGACGAATTTGCAAAAGTGTTTGAAGACACCGCACGCAATATGGGTGTGGCACTGGTGCCCTTTTTCTTGGCCAACGTGGCGGACGCAGCCGACGCGCCGCGGCTGTTTCAAGGCGACCGCATTCACCCCAACGAACTGGGCCAGCCCATCATGCTGGACAACATGTGGCCTGCGCTGATACGCGAATTGGCCCGATAAAAAACATCCTCTATTTATGCCCATCAACATCATCGCCGCGTCTGACGCGCTGGCACAACTCGACCAATACGACCGCATCATCGATGCGCGCAGCCCCAGCGAATATGCCTTAGACGCCATACCAGGTGCCGACAATTGGCCCTCGCTGGACGACGAACAGCGCATCACCATTGGCACGCTGTACAAACAAACGGGTGGTTTTGAAGCCAAAAAGGCCGGCGCTGTATTGGTAGCACGCAACATTGCCGCGCACGTTGAGCAACACCTGCTGGACGCGCCGCGCGGCTGGCAACCGTTGCTGTACTGCTGGCGCGGCGGCAACCGCAGCGGTGCATTGGCCACGGTGCTGTCGGCCATTGGCTTCAAGGTCTCACTCATAGAGGGTGGCTACAAAGCGTTTCGCGCCACCGTCATGTCCCAAACGCCCGAGCTGGTCAAGCCACTGCAGCTGCGGGTGGTGGCTGGCCCCACGGGTGTTGGCAAAACCCACGTGCTGCACGCGCTGGCACGCATGGGCGCACAGGTCATAGACCTAGAGGGTATCGCCAAGCACCGCAGTTCGGTGCTGGGCATTATTCCGGGCACACCACAGCCCAGCCAAAAAGCCTTTGAGACGCAGCTGTGGCAAGCCCTTCGCCAGCTGGACAGCACCCGCCCGGTGTACATCGAATCCGAAAGCAAACGCGTGGGCAATGTGACCGTGCCAGAGTCGCTCATCACCGCCATGCGCGCCAGCCCATGCCACTTGCTGAGCATGGACGACGCATCGCGCGTACGCCTGCTCATGCGTGATTACGACTTTTTTGTCAACGACAGCGCCTTGTTTGGCGAGCGCTTGGACACGCTGGTGGCCCTCTTGGGCCATGCCACCATCAACGAATGGAAAGCACTGGCACAAGACGGCAACTCTGCACAGGTGGTTGCACAGCTGCTGGGCAGCCACTACGACCCCAAATACTTTGAGTCCATGGCGCGCAACTTTGCCCGCTACAGCTCGGCCAACGCGGTGCACCTGCGTGACGATACGCCCGCCAGCATAGAGGCAGCAGCGGCCGCCATACTGCACGCAGATGCGCCGTTGTAAACACTCCCATCAACAAACACGCCATCACACCAAGCCGTTGCACCAGGCCATCACACTAGGCCTCAACGACGGCCAACGCGCAACGTGTCACACGCACAACCCACAGCAAACACCATGACAACTCCAAACGACACAACAACGACCACCCTGCAAATCGATATCGTTTCGGACGTGATGTGCCCTTGGTGCGTGATTGGCTACAAGCAATTGGCCACCGCGCTCGAAGCCACACGCACGCCGCACGAGATTCGGTGGCACCCGTTTGAGCTCAATCCCAACATGCCGCCCACCGGTCAAAACATCACCGAGCACGTGGCCGAAAAATACGGTGCCACACCTGAGCAGTCGCGCGCGAGCCGACTGCACATGACGCAAGCAGGTGCAGATGTGGGCTTTGAATTTGCTTACACAGACGACATGCGCATGCACAACACCTTCAACACCCACCAGTTGTTGCATTGGGCGGCGCAGCACAACCGCATGCACGAGCTGAAAATGGCCTTGTTTACGGCGCACTTCACACACGGGCGCAACCTGTCTGACGACGCGGTGCTGGCCGATGTGGCTGCAGAGATTGGACTAGACCGCGCGCAAGCCGCAGCCGTACTCAGCGACCAACGCTTTGCGCAAGATGTGCGTGATGCCGAACAGTTTTGGATAGGCCAAGGCATTCAAAGCGTGCCCGCAGTGGTATTCAACCACCGACACTTGGTCAGCGGCGCACAAGGCGTGGACAACTTCACCCGCATACTTGAACAACTCGCCGCCTTGCAGGCCAAGGAGACGCAGGAAGCGACGGACGTGCAACAGGCGCAACAAGCACAGTAAGCGAGTGCGGTGCGATGCGAGCGCATACCTCATAGCTCATAGCTCACAACCAATAGTCAGTAGCCAATAACTATTGGCTCATAGCCTAGGACAGGTATTGGCGACTTTGTACTTGATGTTTGATGTTTGGTGTTTGGTGTTTCGCGAGGCGGCATCAAACACAAGGCACAGGGCACATGGCACAAAGTACAGGGCACAGGCACAACGTCAAACATCAAACGCCGTCGCCCTGTTGTAGCCCGCCGCTAGCCCTGCTCTGCCCCGGCTGTCGCCTGGTCTGCCGCTCAGCCCAGTTTGGCCAACGCCTGTTCGATGTCGGCTTGCAAGTCGGCCGTGTCTTCTAAACCCACTGCAAAGCGCACCACCGCGCCGCTGTGCGGCCACTGACCCTCACGCATGCCCGCCATGTCGTAGGGCACGATCAAGCTCATAGGCCCTGCCCAGCTGTAACCCAACTGGAACAATTGCAAGGCGTCGCAAAACGCGTCCACTTGCGCGGCGGTATAGCGCGCCGCAAAAGCCACGGTAAACAAACAGGCCGCGCCTGTGCAGTCACGCTTCCACGTTGCATGACCGGGTGACGTGGCCAAGGCGGGGTGAAACACCACCTCAAATTCGTCGCGCGTACTG
This sequence comes from Burkholderiaceae bacterium, assembly GCA_030726195.1. GTDB lineage: Bacteria > Pseudomonadota > Gammaproteobacteria > Burkholderiales > Burkholderiaceae_C > RS62. The sequence continues at coordinate 7,300 of JANREF010000199.1, forward strand.
GCCCACTGCGCCAAGGCGCGGGTGGAGGCATCTTGGTGCGCATAGCGCAGCGCCATGGACGGCAGGCCACGCAGCACCAACTCGGCATCGTTGGCCGCCACCGACAAGCCCAAGCGCATGTGGGTCATAAGCATGGCGTGGTGCAGGTCTGCGTCGCGCGTGATCACCGAGCCCATGAGCACGTCCGCACCGCCGCTGGGGTACTTGGTGAGCGCTTGCATGGACACATCAACGCCCAAATCAAAGGGCTGAAAGGCCACACCGGCACCCCAGGTGTTGTCCAAAGCGGTGACAATGCGGCGGCCCAAACCTTGGGCTTGGCGTGCGTCATTGGCTGAGGCCACGGCTGCGACCAAAGCTGGCACATCAGGAAACTCAAGCGTGACGGAGCCCGGGGCTTCTAGCCACACCAGCCTGGTTTTAGGCGTGATGCGTGCGGCCAAATCACCCGGGTGTTGCGCGTCGTAGTACTCGCACTGCACATCCCATTTGTCCAATTCGGCGCTGGCGAAGTCTTTGCCTGGTCCATAGGCATTGTCGGGAATGAGCACATGGTCACCGGCTTGCAACAAAGCCAAGTCCACCAAGGCAATGGCGGCCAAGCCGCTGGGCACCAAGATGCAGTGTTGACCCCCTTCTGCCGTGGCCAAGCGCTCTTCTAACGTGAAGGTGGTGGGTGTGCCGTGCAGGCCGTAGGTGTAGGCCGACTTGTCCGTCCACGTGCGGCTGCGCATGGCCGCAACGTTGGGAAAAATAACCGTGGAGGCCTTGTGCACACCAACGGCTGCGCTGTCAAACTCGCTGGGCGCAACGTAGGGGTGGTGAATGAGCTGGGTGCTTAAAGCCGCGTGAGCAGTCACTGAATGGGGGGCTTTGGCCATGACGGCGGACTCCTGAAAATCTAAACGCCAATGCGTAAACCTAAAGTCTACCGCAGCATGTTCCTACAATAGCCCCCACGATCGCCAAACACCTGCCCGGCACTTGCCCAGCAGGCCCACGGCGTCTAGCCCCCAGTTGAACCGACTCGCTGTGCGACGACAGTGCTTGGTTACTGTGCGCGGGCTTTCAGGCGGGGCACCATGCTGGTCAACACGTTGTCTTTCATCACGAAGTGGTGGTAGATGGACGCTGCGGCGTGCAGACCAGCAATCCACATGATGGCGTCGCCAATGAAAGTGTGCACATCGCCCCAATCCGCCAGTGGCGCAAACGCCGAGTTGGCAATCAGGGTCAGCTCGTCAATGCGCAAGCCCAGCAGTGTGAGTGGCGCGCCTTCGCTGCCCAACGTGAGCAAGGCTGTCATGGGCAGTGCCAGCAACATGCCCCATAAAACCACATGGGCACCTTTGCTGGCCAACTGCATCCAACCCGCCATGCTGTGACGCGGTGCACGCGGGCGAACCAGCACCCACAACAGACGCAACAGCGTGAGACCAAACACGGCAATGCCCAGTGTTTCATGCCACACGATGTCAAGTTGGGTGCCGGGGTCGATACCGTTGCGAAGCATGCGACCAAAACCGCCTGGCCCCAATACAAATGCGGCGAGCACTGCCGCGGCTGTGAGCCAGTGGAAGGCTTGGCTGAGGGTATCGTATCGCTTGGTACTGTCGTGCGCTGTCATGGTGACTCCTTGGTTAGGCAGGATTCTGAGCGCGCATTGTTAAGCCAATGTGAATGCGGCGATGGGCAATGCAAAAAAAAGCAGGCCGCGCACAACGGCGGGCCTGCTTTCATGCACGCGTGGTGTGCTTAGACTTTCCACTTCTCCATCAAGTCCGCAACACGCAGGTTGTCGTAGGGCTCGAAGGGCTGGTGAATCCAGGGGTTGGTCGGCAAAAACTCCATGGAGTAGTCTGGCTGGAATGCCGATACGCCTTTGGTCCAAATCACAGCGCTGCGCAGCTCTGTGATGGGCGTGTAGTTGTCGCGCAAGGTGTCAATCACGGCCTTGAGGGTGTGGCCGGTGTCGGCCAAGTCGTCCACCAACAGCACACGACCGGCGATTTCACCCTTGGGCGTGGTGATGTAACGCGCCACATCCAAGTGACCTTGCACCGTGCCCGCGCCAGCGCGGTAGGAGCTGGTAGACATGATAGCCAAAGGCTTGTCGAAGATGCGAGACAAGATGTCGCCAGGGCGCATGCCGCCCCGGGCCAAACACAAAATGTTGTCGAACTCCCAGCCGGATTGGTGGATGCGAATTGCGAGTTTTTCAATCAGGTTGTGGTACTCGTCGTACGACACATACAGGTGCTTACCGTCTTCGGTCAACATAAATCTATCCTTTTGGAAGGTGGAAACGAAACGAAAATAGCTGGGTTATCGCCGCACGCTCACGCCACGGCGTAGGGGTGGTGCAACACAATGGTGTGGTCGCGGTCTGGGCTGGTAGAGACCATGTGCACGGGCACGCCAGTGACCACTTCAATGCGCTTGAGGTAAGCCTGCGCGTTGACGGGCAGTTTGTCAAAGTCGGTCACACCCACGCTGGAGTCACTCCAGCCGGGCATGGTCTCGTAAATGGGCTCACAACGCTCGATGTCATCGGCACCCATGGGCAGCAGGTCCAGCACCTCGCCGTCCAGCTTGTAGCCCACGCACAGCTGCAACTCTTGCAAACCGTCTAAGACGTCCAACTTGGTGATACACAGACCAGACAAACCATTGACCTGCGCTGAGCGCTTGAGCAAGGCCGCGTCAAACCAACCACAACGGCGACTGCGCCCTGTGGTGGTGCCGCGCTCAGCGCCCACTACAGACATGTGGTAGCCGGGCGTGCCTTCGGTTTCCCAGTCCAGCTCGGTTGGGAACGGGCCGCCGCCTACGCGGGTGCAGTAGGCCTTGGTGATGCCCAAGACGTAATGCAGCATGCCAGGACCGACACCTGCGCCCGCACTGGCGTTGCCTGCCACGCAGTTGCTGGAGGTCACAAATGGGTAGGTACCGTGGTCTATGTCTAGCAACGTGCCCTGCGCACCTTCAAACAACAGGTGCTCGCCATTGAGGTGAGCCGCGTTCAGGTCACGAGACACGTCGCCCACCATGGGCAAAATTTCCTTGGCGTGGGCCATGGCCTCGTTGTACACCACATCAAACTGCACTTCGCCCTTGACGATGTAAGGCTTGAGCGCATCGGCCCAGTCTAGTTGCGCGCCACCCAAGAAAGTGGTGAGCATGTGGTTGTGCAGCTCAAGCAGGTCTTTGAGTTTGGAGGCGAAGCGCTCGGGGTATTTCAGGTCTTGCACGCGCAGCGCGCGGCGTGCAATTTTGTCTTCATAGGCCGGGCCAATGCCGCGACCGGTGGTGCCAATTTTGGCCGTACCTGCCAGCTCTTTTGCGGCTTCACGCGCCACGTCTATGGCAGCGTGGAACGGCAGAATCAATGGGCAAGCCTCGCTGATGCGCAAACGGCTGCGCACATCGATACCCACCTTTTCTAGACCACGAATTTCTTCCAGCAGCTTGCCTGCAGACAACACCACGCCGTTGCCGATGTAGCACACAACGCCTGGGCGCATGATGCCGCTGGGAATCAGGTGCAGCGCGGTTTTAACGCCGTTGATGACCAATGTATGACCGGCATTGTGGCCGCCTTGAAAACGCACCACGCCTGTGGCGGTTTCGGTCAACCAGTCCACCAGCTTGCCTTTGCCCTCGTCACCCCATTGGGTACCTACCACCACGACGTTACGACCTGTCGATGCCATAAAGAGTTTGCTTTCCGTAAATTACCAATAGTGCAGAAGAACAAACCGCGGCTTAAGCCAGCGGCTTGACCTCCCATGTGCCAGCCACGAGCACCAGCTCGCGGTCGCAGTCAAATTCGTTGACCTCGTGGTCGTGCCCCGGCAGCACCGACACCACCGTGTGGCCCTGTGCGCGCAAGGCGGCAACCGCTTGTGCCAGTCCTGCATCCTGCCCCCAAGGCGCGCGAATCACACGGCGCAATGCGGGCACCTGCACGGTGGCAGCCAGCTCTTTCACATCGATACTGAAGCCCACTGCCGGGCGGCGACGCCCGAAAATGGCGCCCACTTCGTCGTAGCGCCCGCCTCTGACCAGCTCCAACTGGCGCACACCATCGGCGGCCGTGGCATACACAGAAAAGCGTATGGCGGTGTAGTAGGCGTAGCCACGCAAATCGGCCAAATCAATGCCCACGTTCATACCCATGGCCTGTGCGGCCTGCGCAATAGCGCCCAGCTCATCCAAAGCGGTGTGCAGCAGCGGCGATGCGGGCAACTCTTTGCGCGCGCGCTGCAGCACCGACACATCACCAAACAAGTGGTGCAAGGCGCGCACGGCATCGCGCACCGCAGGCAACAAGGCCTCGGTGAGCTCGTCTATGGCGGCGGCGTCTTTGCGCGCCAGGGCCTGGTGCAACCGGGTCGCGGCATCACCCGTGAGGCCAGCCGGTGCCAGCAAGGCATCAACCACGCGCACGTCGGCCAAATCCAGCGAATACGATGCCACACCCGCTTGCGACAAACAGGTGTGCACCAGCTCCAAAATTTCCACATCGGCCTCTAGGCCTTGGTGGCCATAGAGCTCGGCGCCGAACTGCAGCGGCTCACGAGATGCGTGGGCGTGTGCAGCGCGGGTGTGTACCACTGGCCCGCAGTAGCACAGGCGTGTGGGGCCGCTGCGGTTGAGCAAGTGTGCATCAATGCGCGCGACCTGTGGCGTGGTGTCGGCGCGCAGGCCTAGGCTGCGCCCAGAGCCCAAATCCACCAACTTGAAGGTGGCCAAGCCCAATGCCTCGCCGGTGCCTGACAGCAATGATTCGAGGTGTTCCAGCATGGGCGGCATCACCAGCTCAAAGCCGTAAACGCGGGCTGAGTCCAACAAGACGCGGCGCAGCTCTTCGATGTGTCGTGCCTCAAAGGGCAGCACATCGGCTAATTGATCCGGCAGGACCCAAGCGGACATAACTATTTTCTGTAGGGTGAAGACAACCTAGCATTGTACCGGGCGTGAGACGGCCACAAGCAAGGCAGATATGAGCCGTTTAAGGCGAACTAAAGAATGCGTCTAAGCCCACAGGACTGCATCGCAAGCCTGACAGACCGCAGCACGCGGTACGTTGGCAACCCCTGCCCTGTGAATCGGGCATGCGAAAAACCGCTGAAAAAGACAGCAAAAAAGAAAGGCTAAACGACACGCCAAACAACACGACAAATGGGTCGTTGAGGAAAGCTTACAACTCCAGCGTGTAGAAGACGGTGGGTGGTGGGTGGTCGGTTGACGAAGCCTTGCATCAGGCCCTTGGGAACAACGTATCAAGACAGCGACCACAACAGCACAACGCCCACGGCCAGCAGGGCCAAGCCGTACAGGCGCAACTGGGCGTCGCTGAAGTGTTGCATCTGCAGCAGCATGCGCCGCCATGCCGCGGGTGCCGCAAAAGGCAGCAAGCCCTCAAAAATGAGGGCTATGCCGAGTGCCAACCACAAGAGGTCCAAGCTGAGAATCAGCGCGTGGGCGTGACCTGGTTGGTCTTCATGCCCTTGAGGAAATCAGACTCGCCGTCTAGCACCACAATGTCACCCTTGCTGGCGAAACTGCTTTTGTAGGCTTCTAAGCTGCGGTAAAACTTCGCAAAAGCGGGGTCTTGGTTGAACGCCTTGGCGTAGGTGTTAGACGCCTTGGCGTCGCCGTCACCCTTGATGGTTTGTGCATCGCGGTAGGCCTCAGCCAAAATCACTTCACGCTGGCGGTCTGCGTCGGCGCGAATCTTTTCGCCCTCTGCCGCACCCGTTGAGCGCAGCTCATTGGCCACACGCTTGCGTTCCGCTTCCATACGGTCATACACCGACTTGGTAATCGTTTCAGCGTAGTCCACACGGGTGATACGCACGTCCACGACATCCATACCCCAGGGCTTCTCGGCGCCGTTGACCGCACCCAAGACTTGCTTTTTGACGTCGGCCATCAAGGCCTCGCGGTCAGATGACAACAGCTGGAACACCGTGCGGCGGTTCACTTCTTCTTGAAAGGCGTTGCGCACCACGCGGTTGAGCTGCAGCGCACCCGCGCGCTCGTCCAAACCGACGTTACGAATGTACTGAGGCGCATCAGACACGCGCCAGCGCACAAACCAATCGATCACCACACGTTGCTTTTCTGCCGTGAGCATGGGCTCGGTGTCGGTGCTGTCCAGTGTGAGCAAGCGCTTGTCTATGTAGCTCACGTTTTGAAACGGTGGCGGCATCTTGAAGTTCAAACCTGGCTCAGTCACCACAGTTTTGATTTCGCCCAACTGGTAGACCACGCCAAACTGGCGTTGATCGACCACAAACATCGTGGAGCTGGCAATGGCTAAAGCCAACAGTGCCGATGCAATCCAAAATCCAATTCGGTTCATAACAGACCTTTAATCTCTATCTCTAATACGTTGAAAGTGATGCGGTAACCAATCGGTTAACGCAAATCGCGTGATCGCGCAGCATCTGGACTGCGCGCGCGTGAACCATCCAAATTCAACGTGGGTGGTAGGTTAGAGGTGCTGGACGATGAGGTGCTGGGCAGGGGTGCCACACCATCATTGGGGCCAACGTTTTGAATCAGCTTGTCCAGCGGCAAGTACAGCAGGTTGGAGCCGTTGCGCGACTCGACCAGCACTTTGCTCACGTTGCTGTACACCGACTGCATGGTGTCAACGTACAAACGGTCCCGAGTGACTTGAGGCGACTTTTTGTACTCCCCCAGCACAGACTCGAAACGTTTGGAGTCACCTTCGGCCTGTGCCACGATACGCTCGCGGTAGGCTTCCGCTTCTGCACGCAAACGTGCAGCCGCACCGCCGGCACGCGGCACCACGTCGTTGGCGTAGGCTTGCGCTTCGTTTTTAGCGCGCTCGCGCTCTTGAGCGGCTTTGAGCACGTCGTCAAATGAAGCTTGCACTTGCTCTGGAGGACGCACGCCGCCTTGCTGCAAGTTCACGCCAACGACTTCAATACCCACCTTGTAGCGGTCCAAAATGACCTGCATCAAATCGCGCACGCGTGGGGCAATTTGGTCGCGCTCCTCCGCCAAGGCTGAGTCCATCTTCATCTTGCCCACCACTTCGCGAACAGCTGTTTCTGCGGCTTTGACCACAGCAGCGTCGGGGTCGCGGCTTTCAAACAAGTAGGCGCGCGAGTCACTCAGGCGGTATTGCACCGCGAACTTGATCTCAACAATGTTCTCGTCGGACGTGAGCATGGCCGACTCGCGCAGGCCCGTGGCGCGCACAATCTGGTCCGAACCCACATCCACCGAGCGAATTTGCGTCACAAACACCAGTTCGTGGGCTTGAATGGGAGCAGGCATGCGCCAATTGAAACCCGCACCAACCGTGGTGTGGTAGCGGCCAAACTGGGTGATCACCGCTTGCTGACCTTCTTGCACGATGAAAAAGCCTGTGCCCAGCCAAATGAGCAAGGACACGCCAGCGATGAGGCCTATGCCGACGCCGGCGGACTTGCCGTCAGGCGTGAATGACGGGGGCATTCCGCCGCCATTGCCGCCATTGCCACCATTACCGCCGTTACCCGAGCGGCCGTTTTTGCCACCGAACAAGCCACCCAAGCGCTGGTTGAAGTCACGCCACAACTCATCCAAATCGGGCGGACCATCGTTGTTGTTGGGGCGTTGGCCACCACCACGAATGGGCTGCACATTGTCGTGCTCAGGCTGGCGCGGACGCCCAGCTTGCTCATCGGACGAATCGGAGTGGGGTTTGCCGTCGCCGCCCTCGCCTCTGCCCCAATTGGAGTCGTTGAGGTTGAAGATGCGAGAGAGTAAGCCGCGCAAGCCAGAGGCTGCGGGACTCAACGTTTTTGGATTCATCGTGTAGTGTTTTGGATAAGAGTGCATGACTTGTACATTGTGGCATGAGTCGCAATCACAACCCAATTTCGGCATAAATCCCGCACAAAAGGCACTGGCTTGACCTTGGGCCGCACATGACACAGCGCCAAGCGCAGGTGCGACTTCAGAACAATGTCGTGGTGGGCGCTGGACTGAGATGCAGCCAGCGCTGCCACAGCAGTGCTGTCAGCGCCTCGGCAACTGGCGGGGGTCGTTGGGGTCTTGCTCGTATATTTCTGCAGCCTCGTCGTCCCAGCGGTCCGGTTCGGTTCTCGATTCGTCGCCTGAGTCGTCGCGCGCACCGCCGCGTTTGTCGCCGGCCGTATCGCTGTCTTCATCCCAATCCGCATCGTCAACCCCAGCGCCGTCATTGGTGTCAAGGTCTGCATCCGAGTGGCGCGCGCGACCCCGGCTTTGTACCGCACTGTCTTGAAAGGCCAGCGCACGCTCCACAAGCATGTCGCGCAGCGCGTCTAAGCCCACACCGGTGTGCGCACTGACGAAAATGCGTTCAAACAACTGCCCGCCCACATCCATCTGGTCGCGCATGCGCCTGGGGCCTCGCCCACCTTCTATCAAGTCGAGCTTGTTGAAGACCAAGACTTGCTCGATGTCACCGGCACCAATGTCGGCCAACACACGTTGCACCTCAATGATTTGCTCGAGAAAAGCTGGATTGGCAGCATCGACCACGTGCAGCAAGACGTCGGCCTCTACAGCCTCTTGCAAGGTGGCCGAAAACGCCTCCACCAAACCGTGCGGTAAATCGCGTATGAAACC
>JANREF010000199.1:15968-24990 GCA_030726195.1 Burkholderiaceae bacterium
TGTGTCTGACACCGACACGCTTTGGGCCGCACCCGTTAAATACATTTGCCTGGTCGTGGTGTCCAGGGTAGCAAACAATTGGTCTGCTGCGTAGGTTTGCGCTTTGACCAAGGCGTTGAACAACGATGACTTGCCAGCGTTGGTGTAGCCCACCAACGACAGCTTCAGTGCGCCGACTCGGTCGCGTTGCTTGCGTTGGGTTTGGCGCTGGCGTTTGACCTTGGACAGCTTGTCGCGCGTGCGCTTGATGTTCTCGCTGATCATGCGCCTGTCCAGCTCGATTTGCCGCTCACCAGGGCCACCTCGGTGGCCGACGCCACCACGCTGGCGCTCCAAGTGCGACCAACGCCTGACCAAACGGGTGCTGAGGTATTGCAGCCTGGCCAACTCCACTTGAAGCTTGCCCTCGAAGCTGCGCGCACGTTGGGCGAAGATCTCCAGCACCAGCAATATGCGGTCGTTCACCGCCATGCCCAGTTCACGCTCCAAGTTGCGCTGCTGCGCAGGACTCAGGGCCTGATCAAACAGGATTTCTTCAGCGCCATTGGCCTCGGCCAGTAATTTGATTTCTTGGGCCTTGCCCGAGCCCACAAACAAGGCTGCGTCTGGGGCTTTGCGTTTGCACGTGATACGTTCGGCCACCACGTAGCCAGCGGTCTGCGCAAGCAGGCCTAGTTCGGCCAACTCGCCATCGAAATTGGGCTCGCCAAAGTCAACCCCTACGAGTATGACCTTGGGCAGCTCGTTGGCAGCCACGCTCGGCGCGTTCAGGCTGCTGGGGCGTCGGCGTCGGCCTCACCCGTGGCAGTGAATTGCACAGGGCGTCCGGGAACGATGGTGGAGATGGCGTGTTTGTAGACCATTTGCGTCACGGTATTGCGCAACAACACCACGTACTGGTCAAACGACTCGATCTGGCCTTGCAGCTTGATACCGTTGACCAAGTAAATAGACACCGGCACGTGCTCACGACGCAGCTGGTTTAAGAATGGATCTTGCAAGAGTTGGCCTTTGTTATTGCTCACGATATGTTCCGTGTTGACTAAATGTTTAAAAAATTTAACGATAACACAAGGCACCCCAATTCAGGCCATGCCAGTTGTGTAAAGACCTTGAAGCAGGCCTTAGTTTTTGTCTGCGTAGGGGTTGGCTGCTGTTTTCATCTCGACCCGCAACGGCGTGCCGGTCAAATCGAAGGCCTGGCGAATGCGCCCCTCTAGGTAGCGTTTGTAGGCATTGCTGACGTGTTCCAGCGAGTTGCCGTGCACCACCACCACCGGCGGGTTCATACCGCCTTGGTGCGCGTAGCGCATTTTGGGGCGGAACATACCACTGCGCATGGGCTGCTGGAACTGCACCGCCTCTTCCAAAATTCGAGTGAGCTGTGGCGTGGGCATTTTGCGCATGGCGGACTTGTGCGCCTGCGCAATCGCCTTCCACACAGGCCCCAGGCCTTGGCGCTTGGTAGCCGACATGGTGAACACAGACGCAAATTTCAAAAACGGCAGACGCTGCTCTACGGAGCGCATCACCCACTCGCGCTGGTATTCATCCACTGCATCCCACTTGTTGATGGCCACGACCACGGCGCGTCCGCTCTCAACGATGAAGCCGGCGATGTGCGCATCTTGATCGGTCACACCCTGTGTGGCATCGATGAGCAAAACGACGACGTTGGCACTCTCAATGGCCTGCAGGGTTTTGACCACGGAGAACTTCTCAATGGCCTCAAACACCTTGCCGCGTCGGCGCAAACCTGCGGTGTCTATCAGTTCGTACTGCTGCTCGTCTTTCAGGAACGGCACACTGATGGCGTCGCGCGTCGTGCCCGGCATGTCGAATGCGACCAAGCGCTCTTCGCCCAACCATACGTTGATCAGGGTGGACTTGCCCACGTTGGGTCGCCCTGCCACGGCCAAGCGAATGGTGGTGTCGTCTACCGTGGCGTCGTCGTCTTCAAGCTCGGGCAAGTTCAGCATTTCCAAAGCGGCCTCGACCAGGCTGCGAATACCTTGACCGTGCGCTGCGGAGACGGCCAAGACCTCACCAAAACCCAACTCGTAAAACTCGCTCAGCTGCGCGGCCTCTTGCATGCCTTCGGCTTTGTTGGCCACCAGCAAAGACGGCTTACCCAAGCGGCGCAGCAAATTCGCGATCTCATGGTCTTGCGCGCTCAAGCCGCCACGCCCGTCCACAATGAACAGCACGACGTCGGACTCGGCAATAGCCTGCATGGTTTGCTTGGCCATCTCCTTGACGATGCCCGTGTCCACCGTGGGCTCGAAGCCGCCGGTGTCTATGCAAATAAACTCTCGACCACTTTGCTTACCCGTGCCGTAGTGGCGGTCCCGGGTCAGGCCTGCGTAGTCGGCCACAATCGCATCACGCGACTTGGTCAGGCGGTTAAACAACGTGGATTTGCCAACATTTGGCCGCCCCACAAGCGCAATAACTGGTTTCATTCAGGACGCCAAGCAAACACGCCACCTTTGGCGGTCATCGCAATCAAAGTGCCACCCACCAATACCGGCGAACCCACAATTGCGGACCCATCAGTTGGCAAGCGGGCCATAACTTTGCCGTTGTCACGCGAGAGCCAGTGCATAAAGCCCTGCCCGTCGCCAACGACCAATGTTTTTCCAAGCGCCAAGGGCGTCGTCAGGTTGCGGTACAACAAATCGTTGTTGCTCCACAGCTCTGCGCCTTTGGCGGTATTCCAAGCCTTCACGCGGCCCACGCCGTCGGTGCCGTAGACAGCTTGCGCGTCACCACTCAAACCCGTGACACCATCGGACGAAGCCGTCCACATGCGTGCGCGCGTTTGCATGTCCACACAGCCAACTGAGGCTTGGAAAGCACGCACACAGACCACGCTGCCAATGAGCGCGGGGTCAGAAACCAAGTCCACCAATCGCTCGACTTCATCCACACCCCGCGACTGGGCCATAGGCACATCCCACAAGCCTTGGCCGTTGTCGGGGTTCATGATCACCAAACGCTCGCCCAAACCCACCACCAAGGCATTGCCAGCGGCTGCGAGCAAACCGGGGTGAGCCAGCACCAGCGGCTCGCCCGAGTAGCGCTGGGTCCACAGCGGCGCACCGTTACGCGCATCAAACGCGCTCAGACGCTGATCGGCCAACAACACAAACACACGTCCGCCCGCTACCAGTGGCTGGGTGTACGAGCGTGCAGGCAATTGCGCGCGCCACAACAGCTGACCATTGGCGGCGGCGATCAACTGGTTGCGCGCCGTGACAGCCGCCAACACTTGACCATCAAAACCCGCGCCAGACACCACTTCATCCGGCGTGTCCACAGCCCATTGCACTTGGCCGTTGGCAGCGTTGAGCACCCTCATGTGGCCGTTGCTGCTGACAACAGCCACACTGCCGCCTGCGCCGCGCAGTCGAAGTGTCTCACCAATGCCAGCGCTCAATTGCGTACCCCATACCTGCACCACGCTCACCAATGGGGTGACGTTTTTAAGTGGTGTGGGGTCGGGTGTGGGGCTACCCGCGGCGCAACCCAACAGCGCAGCAGCGGCCAACCATGGGCTCAAACGCTTGAGCATTGTCTGCATCAATGGCATGTCGTATTTCCCTTTTCGCTTGTGTGCAAGTGCATGTGTGCGTGGTGCGCTGGCCATGGCACAGCGGCCACACGCCAAACAGTCTTTAATTCGCCGCAGCGCCAGCGGACAAGCCCAGTGCGTTGAGCTTGACTTCTACCAACTGGCGGTACTGGCCATCGTCGGCCAGCGCGGCCCACGCAGCAAGGTATTGCTCGCCAGCACCAGCTTTGTCACCTTTGGCCTGGAGTATGTCGCCGCGGCGGTCCGCAATCAGGCCCTTGAAGCCGGGTGTGCCCGCCTGCTCCAACGCAGCCAAGGCGCTCATAGCGCTGTCCCATTGCTGAGCATCCATGTCCAACGCCACCAAACGCAGCGCAGCTACCGCCTTGAGGCCTGCATCGGGCGACTGCTCACCTACGCTGGCCAGGGCAGCACGCGCCACATCGGTCTCGCCCTTGTCGACAGCGGCTTTGGCCAGCAACAACTGCGCGTGCTGGGCCAGCACCGACGACGGTGTTTGAGCGGACAAATCAGAAACCACGCGCTTGAGCTTGTCCAAGTCGTTGGCCTGAGCGGCCTTGTTGACTTCATCAAAGAGCTGGGCGGCGGCGTGGCCCTGACGGTTTTGCCAGTATTGCCAGCCGTTGTAGGCGGCGTAGCTGCCCAGCACCGCAATGAGCAGCCACGTGATGATGTTGCCCCACTGGCGCCAAAACGCCTTGATCTGGTCGATTTGTTCTTGTTCTTCTAGGTCTAGATGCTGAGTCGCCATAACGGATAAAGCCTGGATTGAGATAAAAGGTGTGGTCAACGCACAATAGTTGACAGGCAGCCAAGCGCAACGCTTGACTTCCAAGCGCCTATTGTAGGGCTTGAAGCTCGCGCGTTGAGGCCAGACCCAGACGCTAGCCTAAGCAACAGTGGCCCTGCGTGTCGCCAAGGGCCTAGGCGCTCAGGCGGCGTCAGCTTGGCTGGTGCGCTGCCACCATGTGCCCAAGTCGCCAAGGGGCAGCATGATTTGCTCTTGATTGACACGCAACGACTTGCAAGCGACTTGTCCATCAGCCAGCTCCGCCTCCCCCAGAATGACGGCCCATGCGGCACCACTGCCGTCGGCCCTCTTGAATTGGGACTTCATACTGCCTTGCCCCAGCGCAGTGCCCGCATGCATTTGTACTCGGGCTCCGGCTTGGCGCAGCAGGCGGCAGGCCCGCGCGGCGTGCAATGCAGCCTGTGCACTGGGCACCACCACAAAGACGTCGGGAGCGGGCTGCTCAGGCAAGCGTTGCTGCTCTTTGAGCAATTCCAACAAGCGCTCAACGCCCAAAGCCCAGCCCACCGCGGGCGCTGGCTTGCCGCCAATTTGTTCAATCAAGCCGTCGTAGCGCCCACCAGCGCAAATGGTGCCCTGCGAACCCAAGTCCTGGGTCACGAACTCGAATACGCTCAAGTTGTAATAGTCCATGCCCCGCACCAACCGGGGGTTGATGGTGTAGGCCACGCCCGCATCGTCCAAAATGGCGCGCAAGCCGTTGAAGTGCGCCAATGACGCCTCTCCCAAGTAATCCATCAACTTGGGCGCGGCGTTCACCAGGTCCTGCATGGCGGGGTTCTTGGTGTCCAAAATCCGCAGCGGGTTGGTGTGCAAGCGGCGCTTGGCCTCTTCGTCCAACAAGGACTCGTTGGCAGACAAATAGTCAATCAAGGCGGCTCTGTGGGTTTGGCGCTCACTCACCTGACCCAGGCTGTTGAGTTCCAAGGTCACGCCGGTCAAGCCCAATTGCGCCCACAAGTCACAGGCCAAAAATATCAGCTCGGCATCCACATCGGGGCCTGCAAAGCCTAGGGCTTCGGCGCCCACTTGGTGAAACTGTCGGTAGCGTCCGCGCTGTGGCCGCTCGTGCCTGAACATGGGGCCCATGTAGTACAGACGACGTGGGCCGTCGTACAGCAAGTTGTTTTCAACGGCAGCGCGCACCACGCCAGCGGTTGCCTCGGGGCGCAGCGTGAGCGCTTCACCGTTGAGGCGGTCTTCAAAGGAGTACATCTCCTTTTCTACGATGTCTGTCACCTCACCCAGGCCACGGACAAACAAGCCGGTGGGCTCAACAATGGGCGTGCGCACATTGCGGTAGGCATAGCCGTTCATGAGCGTGCGCAGCTTGTCTTCTAACCACTCCCAGTGTGCAGAGGCTGGGGGCAGGATATCGTTCATGCCCTTAACGGCAAGTATTTTGTCGGCCATAAATTCTCGAACTAGCGAACCAGTGTTGTCGGGGTGTCGTTGTTGGGTGTCGTGGTGGGGTGTTGTTGTGATGCCGTGGTGTAGCGGTGCGGCGCTTGCTTAGCGCTCAAGCCACGCGGCCAAAGCGCTTGTGCACGTAGTCATCCACAATGACCTTGAACTGTGCCGCAATGTCGTTGCCACGCAGGGTGAGCGCCTTTTCGCCGTCTATGTATACAGGGGCCGATGGTGCCTCACCGGTGCCGGGCAAGCTGATGCCAATATCGGCGTGTTTGCTCTCACCGGGGCCGTTCACGATGCAGCCCATGACGGCCACTTTCATGCTTTCAACGCCAGGGTACTGCTTGCTCCACTGCGCCATAGACGCGCGCATGTAGTCGTCGATTTGTTTGGTCAGCTCTTGGAAAGTGGTGCTGGTGGTGCGACCGCAGCCGGGGCAAGCGGTCACGCTGGGCACAAACGCGCGCAAACCTAAGGACTGCAAAATTTCCATGGCCACAACCACCTCTTGGGTACGGGCCTCACCGGGCGCAGGGGTGAGCGACACGCGGATGGTGTCGCCAATGCCTTGCTGCAACAAAATAGCCAGCGCG
The DNA here is from genome assembly GCA_030726195.1 of Burkholderiaceae bacterium. GTDB lineage: Bacteria > Pseudomonadota > Gammaproteobacteria > Burkholderiales > Burkholderiaceae_C > RS62. Next base: position 22,381 of record JANREF010000199.1, read on the forward strand.
GCGCTAGAGGCGACCGTGCCTTTCGTACCCATACCCGCCTCTGTGAGACCCAAGTGCAAGGGGTAGTCGCAACGTCTGGCCAGCTCTTGGTACACCGTGATCAAGTCTTGTACGCCACTGACTTTGCATGACAACAAAATTTGCTCAGGCCGCATGCCCAAATTGCGGGCCTGCTGGGCCGAGTCCAGTGCGGATGTGATGAGGGCTTCCACCATCACTTGGCGCGCATCCCAAGGCGTTGTGCGTGCGGTGTTGGCATCCATCATGGAGGCCAACAAATCTTGGTCTAGGCTGCCCCAGTTCACGCCTATGCGCACGGGCTTATCCCAGCGCATGGCCGCTTCAATCATTTGGGCAAACTGCTTATCACCCTTGTCTCCGCGCCCCACATTGCCGGGGTTGATGCGGTACTTGGACAAGGCCTGCGCGCAATCGGGGTGGTCGCTCAACAGCTTGTGGCCGTTGTAGTGGAAGTCGCCAATCAGCGGCGTGGGCACGCCCATGCGGTCTAGTTGCTCACGGATGTGTGGCACCGCACGCGCGGCCTCGTCGTTGTTGACGGTGATGCGCACCACCTCAGAGCCGGCCATGGCCAACTCTTTGACTTGTATGGCTGTACCAATCACATCCACCGTGTCGGTGTTGGTCATGGACTGCACACGCACGGGCGCGCCGCCACCGACGGTCACCACGTGGCTGCCCCAAGCCACACGCGCTTGCAGCGTGTTGCGCTGAACAGGCGTGAACAAATCCACGGGCTGGTTAGAGGTGTGAGACTGAGTTGAGGTCATGACACAGGTAGCGGCTTTGTGAACGATCAATTAACGAATGTCAAAGCGTGCAACATTGCCACGCGCGACGGCTTGTATATCCACCACAGCGCCTTTGGAGTAAGCCACGACGCCGGCTGCATTGCCCACCACAACCGCCATGCTCGCAGGCTTATCCAGCGCCACAAAATCACCAGCAAGCATGATTTTGGTGAACACGCGGTTACCAAACGCATCCGTCACCTCCACCCACGATTCGCCGGTAGCATGCAACACCAGCAAGTGCTGCCCAATGTCTGACTTGGCCAGTGGTGCCACGCTGTTGCGCACATCAGGGCTGGCGCTGCCCTGTGCAGACTGCATAGCCTCAGCAGCGTTGTCAGGTGCTGTGGCCGAAGCCCCTGCTGTGTTGCTTTCAGACCCGGCTGTATCGGGTGTTGCAGCGGCATCAGTTGCCAAGACTGGCGCACCGGTATCGGCGTTCAATGCAACCGCGTCCTGCGATTGCGCGCTCAATGTCTCGGCTGGCACCGCGGCAGCGTCGGCTGCAGCAGCTGCGCTGACTTGCTCCACCGACTTGTTGTTTGCAGACGCACGCTTCACGGCGGAGCTTTGCGTTTGCTCAATGGCCAACCACAAGCCCACACCGGCAATCAACAAAATAAGAATGGCCCACATCACGCCTGCGCCCTCGCGCTTGGCTTGCGGCAGCGCGGTGGCGGCTCCGGGCGCGCCGTCGTTGATGCCACGAATGGGTTTGGCCGCAGCCACGTAAGACTTGGGCCAAGCCGACAAAATGGGCTCGGCATCAATGCGCAGCTGGCGGCACACACTGGCGGCCAATGCACGTGAGAACGTCAAGTCCAAGCCTTCGTTCAACTCGCCAGCTTCCAAGGCTTCGAGCTTGCGAACAGGCACTTTGAGCACGGCGGCCAGCGCCTCCAAGGGCATGCCACTGTTTTCGCGGGCTTGGCGCAGCAGGGTCCAGCCAGGCGTAGCGCTGTGCACTGCGGGCGCAGCGGCCACGCCGTCAACGGTGGGCTCGTCGCTGCTGGTTGGCGCGTTGTTGTCTGTCATAGCCTTGTCCTTCTCTAATTGCCACGGCGGTTTGTTGGGCGGTCACAAAACACGCGTCTGAATCACTGTATCGTCACGGCGTCACGTCACCGCGCTACGTCGCTGCATCGTCGCTTTATTGAGCGCCGTTTGGGGCCGCTTGCGCATCCCCGGTTGGATGGTTGGTCTGATCGAGCGCCTTGGCGCGTTCAAATTGCGCATCAATTTGCGTTTGTAAATCTTGTACCGCTGGCGTGGCACGCTGCGCGGGCGACATCGCCGCCAATACGCGCATTGCGCCCGGCCAGTCGTTGGTTTGCACCAGCATTGTTGCCATGCCAAACCTAGCCGCGTCGGCATACAAGGCACTGTGTTGCGCCTGGTCGAATGCTGCCATGGCCACATCCGGGCGTTGCGCCTGCAAGGCACACACGCCTAGGCTGAGATAGGTTCTCGCCACATCAAACTGCGGCGCTGCCGTTTTGCTGGCTTGTACAGTGGCATCAGTTGGGGCCACATTCGCTGCGGCAATGACCGCCCCGAACGTGCTCAAAGCACCATCTACATCGTCAGACGCGCACAACACCCACGCCAAATTGTGCTGCAACGACAAATCATTAGGCGCCAGTGCGGTGGCTCGCCGCATGGCTTGCTGCGCGACATCAAGTTGGTGCAAGCCCATCAATGCCATGGCCTTGACGTTGTAGGCCTGTGCGCTGTACGGGTCCACGTCCAGGGCGAGTTGGGCTTGGGTGAGGGCCACATCGGGTTGTCCACGCTCAAG